>CABTZF010000001.1 GCA_902489255.1 uncultured Peptoniphilus sp.
AAAGCGATCTGGAAAGAAATACCCAAACATACAATAACATTTGATGCAAATACCGGAACAGGAACGATGGCGGCCGTAACAAAAAACGAAGGCGACACGTACACCCTACCGGATTGTACTTTTACTCCACCGGCAGGCAAAGAATTTAAGGCATGGGTAATAGGAACAGAAGAAAAAAATGTTGGTGATAGCATAACAGTTAATGCTGATACAACAGTAAAAGCAATTTGGAAAGAAAAACCGGTAACACCGTCTGCAAATGTTACGATAACATTTGATAAAAACGGTGGAACAGGAACAATGGCAAAAGGTTCTATAGATAAAGGCTCATCATACACACTTCCTGCTTGCGGATTCAATCCACCGGCAGGCAAAGAATTTAAGGCATGGCAAGTAGATGGAATAGAAAAGAATTTTGGGGATAGTATAGTTGTTAAAGCTGATATAACAGTAAAAGCCCTATGGAAAGATAAAGAAACTACCCAACCGACCCCACCTACGCCTTATCCATGGACAGTATTTCCTGGCTACTGGCACAATGATTTGGAAACACCAAAGTCAAAAGAAAATAAACAAGTAAATAGCTTGATAAATGAATGGAAAATTCAACTTACAATAGGAATAGACCTGCTCTATAAAGAAATAAACGGAGTAGGGTCAAATATTAAAATGGACATAGCACCTTATATCAAGGACGGAAGAACAATGCTACCTGTAAGATTCGTGGCAGAAGCCCTTGGCTTTGATGTAGATTGGGATAAAAGCACAAGAACAGTAATATTAAAACAAGATAAGACAAGAGTAGAAATACCGGTAGAAACCAACCAAATAATAGTAAATGGCGAAGTCTACACAAGCGATGTAAAGCCGGAAATCAAAAACAACAGAACTATGCTCCCCATAGCAAACATAGCAAGAGCATTAGGACTTAAAGACGGCAAGGACATCATCTGGGATAGTTATTCTAGGACAGTTACTATCTATAGGTCTATCCTTGTTAAATAACTCTTAAAAATATATAAGAAGTAAAAACGGTTTAGTATCAGAACTAGACCGTTTTTGTACATACACTCATGTTTTATTTTTTTTGTGGTGTAAAAAGTTGCTTTCTGTACTATAATAAAGTAAAAGAGATGATATTATTTTATGTGAGGGATATTATGAAAAGAAATTTTAAACTTTTAATTATTTTAATGGTGGCTGCAGTTCTCTTCGCCGGATGTCAGAAGGGGAACACTTCGGCTCAGGGACCAAAGGAAAATACAAATAAAACAAGTAATGGTAATAATGCTAATAATAAAAATGCCAATGTGGAAAATTCCAAGAAGACTTCATCTAAAGGGCAAATAGATTTAAAACCTGTTAAGGGGGCAATTATTGGCTCTATGTCTTCCTATGTTGAGGACAGGGAAATCTGGAATGACTTCATTGATGAAAAGAGCATAGGATCTGCAAAGAGGGATGACTTTGGTCTACATTTGCCTAGAATTCTTTTGGACTCTAAGGATGCAAAGAAGGCAAACAAAGAGATTGACGAAATTGCAGATAATTTAAGAAAAATTTACCAGTCTAACAAGGGAAAGATGGAGGAGGATGAAACCGGCATATACTCTTCATTTTCAGTTTACCAAGATGACCATGTATTGAGCTTAATGATGGAGATTTACGATACTTGGTATGATGATCCTCCAAGCTATTTTGCATATAACTTTTCTCTACCTGATGGAAAATTTATGGACGACTATGAACTCATGAAAAATTTTGGCGTTGAAAAGGATGAGATTTTGGGAATGATTGAAGATAGCTTGAGGGAAGAGCAAGATTGGACTACTATGAACTACCACAATGACGCCCTCGACTACACCTTTATCTATAATCAAAGCAACTCTACTGGCTTGATTCTCAAGGAAGTGTGGGACAATTTCGAAAGTAATGAAAATCAAATTTATATAGACGAAGTTGGTAAAGCTCATTTCCTCTTAAGTCAGTGTTCCATTGTAAACATGGTCCCTTGCCCAGTAACTTTAGAGCTAAAGGCAAACAGCTTTAATAGGGATCCAATTTCTGCTGAGTACTTGAGGATGGCTAGAAGGCTTGGCATAGACCCCAAGGACAAAAACCACAAGGCTTTTATAATCCACCTCGGCTCTGCCTTTGATGAAGAAAGTTTATCTGCTACTCTTGAAAAACTAAGTGCATGGACAACTATATTTTTAAATTTTGATGACCCTAATATGCTTGTTTCCATGAAACAAAGCGAGGGTGGCGACATGCCATACTTAAATGGAGAGGAGTGCTACCTTATCATTCCTAAGTACAGGAATGCCTCTGTTTCTTTAAAGGAAATGGAAATTTCTAAAGACGGAAAATTAAAAGAAGTATCAAATGAATTGTTAGATTTTAATGCTTGTGCCGGAACAACTTTTGTATGTCAAAACATTAGTGATATCGCTCCAAATGGAAAAATTACCATAAGATACAGGGACGATGTAATAGAATTTTCACCTTCCATTAGTTTGAAGGACGGCAGCTTGATGCTTCCGGAGGGAGTGACTGACGCAGAAAAAATTCTCGATTGGAAGAGCCTAGTCCAAAAAAATATTTATTCACCAAGAATGTTTGAAATAATGAAGTCTATAATTGGAAAGGGTTAATAGCAGTTTATGACTAAGTTGTGATTAAAGTGAACTGAATTTGGAAAGCCGGGATAAGAAAAATTGATTTATATTAGATAAAAGCAAGGAAGAAAGATTGAGAGATAGTAAAGACAATGAAAAGATATGGACTGACATTGAATATTTATCTTGTAAAAATTTTTATAAATAAAAAATGAAATATAAATCACAATAAATTTTTAAACTTAAAATTATGTGTATAATGTTAAAAGAAAAGCGATTAAGAAAAAATCTTAGTCGTTTTTTTCTATCCGGACTTATAAATATAAAGGACAAATAAAATTGCGATGATTAAAAAAAATTGTAAAAAAAAATGATATTATTTATTTAGAGGAAATATTAAATTTATGCTAAAGGATATTTGGGCAAATTTAAGGGAGGAATTATTTATGAGAAAGCAAAAGAAAAATACAAAGAGAAAAAAAGCTCATTATTTTATTAGTTATATTATTGTTGTTCTTTCCAATTATAGGTAGCTCCGAAGATGGTGTTGTGGTTTCCTATAGAGCAATTTTGTATTCATATAGGAGATATCGTGTTTTAGATAGGGATGGTTCTTATCACACTGTGCCTGAATTTTTAGTTTTCCACTTTAATTTTTTATATTAAAAGGGATGAAATAAAAAAATGAAGAGGGTCATGGTATGGGACAAGTTATAGAATTTATAGATGACTAAAAGACAAGGAGAAAATTCATTAGTAAACATATTAAGGTCTAGGTTATATTGGTCTAACTGATATGTCTTTAATCTCACCGATTTTAACAAATACTATTGATAGAGGTCTTGATAATACAAAGGCATCGAAAGCTCTTGTAGAAATTAATAAAATTGTACTGGATTTTTTACAAAATTAGGATTAATAATATTTATTGGCTTATTAGTAAAAAAAAGTTCCTGCACTGAATTTTTACAAAACGGCAGGAACTTATAAAGAAATTATATAAAATTAGATCAAAAGATCTTTTAATAAATCCGGTCATAGAAAGCTGCAAATTTATTAATTAATACTTTTAGTTTAGTAAAATAGATTTTTTGAAGTATTTTCATAGTAAAAAATGATAATTTAATATCAAAAAATTTTACTTGTTAAAAATTAATGGCGATAAGAAAAAAGTTTTACTTAGCGGTTATTTCATCAACGCTTACAGTATATCCCATGACTTCGCCCACATCGGTAACAAGGCCTCTAACAACAACTGTTTGACCCTTTTTAGTTTCCGCTACAATTTCTCTTTGTTCATCATTTTTTAAGTTACAAGTGATGCCTGTAATTGTGGAATCATTGTCAAGACCTTCAATGCTTATATATTTTCCTGAGCTGTCAATATTATAAATTTTACCGGTTATTGCCAGAAATTGATCTTTATAAGTTTTTTGTGCATTTAGGGCATTAGCGTCTAAATCTTCCAACATTTTTCCGGCATCTGCTTCTATATAAGTAAGCTCTTTTGTTTTTGCGTCATTTACATTAGTATTATTTGAAACATTGTTATTATTTCCACCTAATTTAATAATAGCACTTATTGCAATTACAATGACAAGGACTATAAACCAGATTTTTTTGTAAAATGGTTTCTTTTCTACATATATCTTGCCATTTTCGTCATTAATTTTCTTAGCCATAAGAAAACCTCCTTAATATTAAATATATTTTGAACTCAAATAAATTCACACTATGTGAAAAAAATTTCTTATCAAAATTATATTATCAAATTTTTTATTATTTTGTAAAGAGAAAATAAAATTCAGTTAATATAATTATATAAAACTATAATAGAATTATGAAAATTTTCAAAATTACAAAAATAATTGTATTTAATTTTTTTATTTATTATTTTTGGGTTATAATTTAATAAACATGGTGTAGAAAAATAATTTTTCGTCAGAGAGGTGAATTATGGATAATAATATTTTTTTAATTATAGATGGGTCTTCCTTATTTTTTAGGGCTTTTTATGCTCTTCCTTTATTAAAGACTAAAAAAGGAGTATATACAAATGCAATTTATGGTTTTGTAATGATGCTTGAAAATGCTATAGAAAAAGTTAAGCCCACTCATATTGCAGTTTGTTTTGATAGAAAGGGAAAGACTTTTAGAACAGATCTTTATAAAGACTATAAGGGAACAAGGCAAAAAACTCCAAATGAATTAGAACAACAATTTCCTTTAATTAGGGATATTTTAAAGTATATGAATATAAGGGTTTTAGATTCTCCTGTATATGAAGCTGATGATATTGCTGGAACCTTATCTTTAGAAGCTTCTAAAAAAGGATTTAAAACATATTTATTAACAGGAGATAAAGATTACTATCAACTTATTGATGAAAATACTTGTGTCCTCATGACAAGAAAGGGAATTACAGAACTTGAAATTGTTAATCTTCAAACTTTGAAAGAAGATTATGGTATCGAAACAAAAGAATTTATTGATCTCAAAGGGTTAATGGGAGATCAGTCAGATAATATTCCGGGAGTTCCCGGAATAGGACAAAAGACGGGAATAAAACTTATTAAAGAATTTGGGACCATGGAAAATCTCTATAATAATTTAGATAAAGTTTCCGGAAAAAAATTGAAAGAAAATCTTGAAGAAAATAAAACACAAGCTTTTATGAGCAAAAAATTGGGGACCATTGTTAGAAATATAAATTTGGGAATTGACCTAACTGACTTAAAGATAAAAACCTATGATTATGATAATTTGGCGAAAATGTATAGAGAATTTGAATTCAACTCAATTTTAAAAAGATTACCGGAAAAGTATCAAACAGAAGAAACAGAAACTGTTAATGATGATTTTTTTAAAATTAGCAATAATTCTATTGAAGATATAATAAGTCAAATAAGGGAAGTGAAATCTTTTTCTTTTAAATTCATAAGTGACGGTAAAATTTACGAAGGTGTAGAACCTTTTAAGATTGTAATTTTACCCAAGGAAAGCACAACTACCATTTTTGATTATAATTTAGAAAATCTTGAAAAGTTAAAAGAAATATTTGAAGATGAAAATATAGAAAAGATAGGGCATGACTTAAAGGAAGAAATAATCATCCTCCAATATAATAATATAGATTTAAAGAATTACTTACATGATACAATGATTGCCGAGTATCTTTTAAATTCCACACAATCAAACTATGAGCTTAATAATTTGGCAAATATTTATTTTAATATGGGTTATAAAAGTGAAGAAGACATTTTAGGAAAGGGTGTTAAAAAGAAAACATTTTCTGAAATAGACAAAAATGATTTGTATAATTATTTTTCTTATATTCTTAACATGGTATATAAATTAAGACCCCTTCAAATAGAAAAAATAATAGCTGAACAAATGGAAAATTTATACTTTGAAGTAGAACTTCCCTTAGTTGAAGTTTTAGCTAATATGGAACTTGTCGGTATAAGAACGGAAGAAAGTCTTCTAGAAGAAATTGACATTAAAATAAAGAAAAAAATTTCTGAACTTGAAAAAGATATTTATAAAGAAGCAGATGAAGAGTTTAATATTAATTCTCCTAAACAGTTGGGTCAAATTTTATTTGAAAAAATGGATTTACCTGTTATAAAAAAGACTAAGACAGGTTTTTCCACGTCAGTTGAAGTTCTTGAAAAGTTACTAGGGAAGTCTCCGATTATTGCTTATATTTTAGAATATAGAAAATTTACTAAACTTAAGAACACTTATATTGATGGGCTAAGAAATGTAATTAATAAAAAGACCGGAAGAATTCATTCAAGATTTAATCAAACAATAGCTTCAACCGGAAGGATTTCTTCTACTGAACCGAATCTTCAAAACATACCTATTAAAACACCTGAAGGAAGGCTTATAAGGAAAGCTTTATTGGCATCAGATGGTTATACATTAGTGGATGCGGACTATTCACAAATAGAACTAAGGGTACTGGCATCATTGGCAAAAGATGGAAGTATGATAAGTGCCTTTGAAAATGGATTGGATATTCACAGAAAAACAGCATCAGAAGTTTTCCACACACCTTATGAGGAAGTAACAACAGAATTAAGGAGTATGGCAAAAGCTGTAAATTTTGGAATTGTCTATGGAATTAGTGACTACGGTTTATCTCAAAATCTAAATATCCCAAGAAAAGATGCAAAAACTTATATTGATAATTATTTAGATCATTTTCAAGGCATTAAAAATTATATGTCTGAAGAAGTTGAAGTTGGTAAAAAATTAGGCTATGTTGAAACAATTTTACACAGAAGAAGATACATTCCGGAGCTAAAAGCTAAAAATTTTAACATTCGGTCCTTTGGTGAAAGAGTTGCACTTAACACTCCTATACAAGGCAGTGCAGCAGATATTATTAAAATTGCCATGGTTGGTGTATATATGCAACTGAAAAAGAGAAAAATGAAATCAAAATTAATTTTACAAATTCATGATGAGTTGGTTGTAGATGCAGAAAATTCTGAAATTGAAGATGTTAGAGAACTTATGAAGAATATTATGGAGAAAGCTGTAAATACTCTCGTGCCTTTAAAGGTTGTCATGGAAACAGGTAAAAGTTTATATGAAACAAAGTAAGATAATCGGCTTAACAGGGTCAATAGCTACAGGGAAATCACAAGTTACAAAAATACTAAAAGAAATGTCTTATAAAGTTATTGATTCTGATCTTATTGCCAGAGATGTTATGGATGATAGGGAAGTTATAGAAAAAATCAAAAAGTATTTTGGGGAAAATTTATATAGAGATAATAAACTTGACAGACAGGCTTTAGGGAAAATTATCTTTAACAGTTTAGAAAAAAAAGAATTATTAGACTCTATAACCCATCCATTAATTTATAAGAAAATTTTAGAAGAAATAAATATAAATAAAGATGAAAATTTGTT
Source organism: uncultured Peptoniphilus sp. (assembly GCA_902489255.1). Lineage (GTDB taxonomy): Bacteria > Bacillota > Clostridia > Tissierellales > Peptoniphilaceae > Peptoniphilus_A. Next base: position 7,545 of record CABTZF010000001.1, read on the forward strand.
ATTTATAGACATACCCTTGCTCATAGAAAATGGAATTAATTCCTATGAGATGAATTTTTATGAAGTTTGGCTAGTTTATTCGGATAAAAAGACACAAATAAAGAGGTTGATGGAGAGAGATAATATTGATGAATCCTATGCAAAGGCAAAAATTTCTTCTCAAATGAGCATAGAAGATAAAAAGGATTATGCTGATATAATTATTGATAATCGTGGCAATTTAAAAGATTTAAAGAATCAAGTTATAGCAAGACTTAAATATTTAGAAAGCTTATGATATATATTATTCTTCTTATTTTTTTAGTGGGTATTTATTTAATTTATGAAAATAAGGTTTTCAAAGTTAATAAGGTTATACTTAAAAATCAAAAGATAAGTTGTAAAATAAAAATTGTTCAGATAAGTGACTATCATCTTAATCCACTCATAAATATAGATAAATTAAAAAGAGTGATAAAGAAATTTTCTCCGGATTTAGTATTTTTTACAGGCGACCTGATTAACAGAAATAGCTCTGAGAAAGATATATATAAATTAGAAAAGCTGGTGAAGATTTTTGAAACGACCACTTTTTTTGTAAGCGGTAATCATGAGTTTGAGAACAATAATAAAAAAGTTTTATATGATATATTAAATAAATATGAGATTAAAAGCCTGGATAACAAAAATATAGTATTTAAAGATATAAATATATGCGGAAAATTTTATAAGGGGAAAAGTTCTAATCTTGTGTATTTGGATAATATGTATAATATTTTGTTAATTCATGATCCCTTGGACTTTATATATAATGAAAGTAAAAATTTTGACTTGGTCTTATCAGGGCATATTCATGGAGGACAGGTAAGACTGCCATTAGTTGGGGCGCTAATAGATCCATATTATAATATTTTTCCAAAATACTCTAAAGGATTTTATAAAATAAGAAATTCACTCTTATTTATTTCAAGCGGGTTAGGGAGTAAATTTTTTTTAAGAACTTTTAACAGAGTTGAACTTAATTTATTTGAATTAAATAATTAAAATAAAATGGAGCTAACGGGGGGATTTGAACCCCCGACCTCTACATTACCAATGTAGTGCTCTACCTCCTGAGCTACGATAGCACTTGAATTATTATACAATAGATATGATAAAAATTCAATCTGCTAAGGTAAAAATTATCGTCATGAAACTAATAAAATATTTTTATTATCACAAAAGATACATGGATATTTATTGAATCAATTTTATTCTATCCTTATAAATGAAAGACAAGATTAATGCGGGGGAATATTACCTAATAGATAAAAAATTCTAATTGAAATTCTTATAAAAATTAGAAAGGACTCAGTAGCTTTCCTATATTTATAAGATAAAGAGCCAAGGATTATCTTTAATGCGGAATTACAAATAAGGAAGAAGTTATTAGACTTTTAAATAATGGTGCCTGTGATTTATTAGGAATTGGCAGAGCATCACTAAATAATGATTTTACTATTTTATAAAAGTGGGGATTGTATATGTATATAGCCAAGACTAAAGTTACCAGAACTCTCATAATAATAAATGCAATTATATTTATTTTTATGACCTTAGCAGGAGGTAGCCAAGATATAAGTACTTTAATTAAATTTAACGCTATGAATAAAATTTTAGTAGCCAATGGTCAGTGGTGGAGATTATTTTGTTCCATGTTTATCCATATAGGAATCTTACATTTATTAATGAATATGTATTTTCTAAATATAGTTGGCGAGACTTTTGAAATGCTTTATGGGTCAAAAAACTTTTTGCTAATATATTTGGCATGTGGATTAATGGGAAATCTTATTACTTATGCTTTTGGTTCCGCATATACAGTAAGTGCCGGTGCTTCAACATCTCTTTACGGTTTATTCGGCTTAGCATTGGGAATAATTATAAATTATGAGAATGATACCGTTCTAAAATCTTTTGGAAAAAGTTTTATCACTATAATATTGATAAACATAATTTATTCATTTATAAATCCGAGCATAGGAGTTTTAGGACATTTGGGCGGTCTTTTGGGAGGATTTTTATTTAGTGGAATAATACCTGTTAAAAACAGAACAATATCTAAACAAAGAAAAATTATAAGCTTAATTATTTTTTTACTGATTTGTGTCTTAGCTTATAAATATGGAACATGGACTGTTATAAAAGAAACGTCTCCCTATTTACGGGGATAAAAAGTAATTTATTTGATTAATAATTTGCACTTAGGCTAGCCAATTTAAGGCACTTATATTTGACAAATGTCACTAATAATCATATACTAAAATATTATAAGAAGATTTTGGAGGGACTATGATTAGTATTAGAGAATTATTTAATAAAAGTGAGGATTATATAAATAAAAATATTGAAATTTGTGGATGGATTAAAACTAATAGGTCATCTAAGAATTTTGGATTTATTGAAATTTCAGACGGAAGTATTTTTAATTCATTACAAGTTGTTTATGGAAAGGAGCTTGAAAATTTTTCTGAAGTTGAAAAATATACCCTAAGCTCTTCTCTTTTAGTTAAGGGGAAATTAGTTGAATCACCGGGAGCTAATCAATCTTTTGAAGTGCAAGCAGAAGAAATTAATTTATTAGGATCTTCTGAAAACACTTATCCCCTTCAAAAGAAAAGGCATACTATGGAATATTTAAGATCTGTAAGCCATTTACGTCCACGAACAAATACCTTTAATGCAGTTTTCAGAGTTAGATCTTTAATTGCTTATGCCATTCACAAATTTTTCCAAGACAGGGGTTTTGTTTATTTTCATGCACCAATAATTACGGCTTCTGATGCCGAAGGTGCAGGAGAAATGTTCCAAGTTACAACACTTCCTCTTGATAATATTCCAAAAGATGAGGATGGAAAGGTATGTTATAATGAAGACTTTTTTGGAAAAGAAACCAACTTAACTGTTTCCGGTCAATTAGAAGATGAAGCATTTGCTCTTGCTTTTGGAAATGTTTATACATTCGGGCCAACATTCAGGGCGGAAAATTCAAATACCCCAAGACATGCAGCGGAGTTTTGGATGATTGAACCGGAAATGGCCTTTGCAGACTTGAATGTTAATATGGATGTTGCTGAAGCAATGCTTAAATATATTATTAATTATGTATTGGAAAATGCTAAAGAAGAAATGAAGTTTTTTAATAGATTTATTGACAAGGGACTTTTAGATAGGTTAGATAATGTTGTAAACAATGAATTTGCAAGAATAACTTACACAGAAGCTATTGACATACTTAAAAAATCCGATAAAGAATTTAAGTATCCTGTTGAATGGGGTATAGACTTACAAACTGAACACGAGAGATATATAACGGAAGAGGTTTATAAAAAACCCGTATTTGTAACAAATTATCCCAAGGAAATAAAAGCATTTTACATGACTGAAAATGATGATAAAAAAACAGTTGCAGCAATGGATCTTTTAGTTCCCGGAGTTGGGGAAATAATTGGCGGATCTCAAAGAGAACATAGACTTGATATCCTGGAAAAGAAAATGATTGATTTAGGAATGAATATGGAAGAGTATGACTGGTATCTTGATTTGAGAAGATACGGAACATGTATACATTCAGGATATGGCTTGGGATTTGAAAGAGCTGTAATGTATATTACAGGAATGAAAAATATAAGAGATGTTATACCTTTCCCAAGAACAGTGGGAAATGCAAATTACTAAGGAGAAATTATGAGAGAATATAAACCGGGAGTTATTGAAAAAAAATGGCAGGATTATTGGGATGAGCATCAAATATATAAGGCTGAAAATAATGATGATAAGGAAAAAATTTATCTTTTAGTAGAATTCCCTTATCCTTCCGGTCAAGGACTTCATGTGGGTCATCCCAGACCTTATACTGCACTTGATATTGTAGCTAGGAAAAGACGTTATGAAGGATATAATGTTTTATTTCCTATGGGATGGGACGCCTTTGGTTTACCAGCAGAAAATTTTGCCATAAAGAATAAAATTCATCCTGCAATTGTTACAAAACAGAATATAAAACATTTTAAAGCCCAATTAAAATCAATAGGATTTTCTTTTGATTGGTCAAGGGAAATTAACACAACTGATCCTGAATACTATAAATGGACTCAATGGATATTTTTACAATTATTTAAACATGGCTTAGCATATAAAAAGGAAAGTCCTATTAATTGGTGTCCTTCATGTAAGACAGGTTTAGCTAATGAAGAAGTAGTTGGGGGCAAATGCGAGAGATGTGGCAGTACAGTTGTACGTCGAGTAAAAAGTCAATGGATGTTAAAAATTACTGAATACGCTGACAGACTTATAGATGACCTTAAAGATCTGGATTTTATTGAAAGAGTAAAAGTACAACAAAAAAATTGGATTGGAAGAAGCGAAGGTTCAAGTGTACTTTTTCCAATAAAAAATACCGATGAAAAATTAGAAGTTTTCACAACTAGGCCGGACACAATTTTTGGCGCTACTTATTTGGTAATAGCACCTGAACATCCACTCATTGAAAAATATAAAGATAAAATTACAAATTTAGATGAAATAAATTCATATAGGGAAAAAGTCTCTTTGAAATCTGATTTTGAAAGAACTGAACTTGTAAAAGAAAAAACCGGTATAGAAATAAAGGGTTTGAGAGGAATAAATCCAATCACCAAAAAAGAAATTCCTCTTTGGATTTCAGATTATGTGCTCATGGGATATGGCACGGGTGCTATAATGGCAGTGCCTGCTCATGATACAAGAGATTATGATTTTGCTAAAAAATTTGGACTTGAAATAGTTGAAGTTATTGAAGGTGGTGTTATCGACAAGGAAGCTTATACCGACACATCTCATGGTAAAATGATAAATTCAGGATTTTTAAATGGTTTAGAAGTAAAAGATGCCATAAAAAAAATGATTGATTACCTTGTAGAAAATAATTTAGGTGAGAAAAAAATTAATTATAAGCTTAGGGACTGGGTGTTTTCAAGACAAAGGTATTGGGGAGAACCTATACCGATAGTCCACTGCGAAAAATGTGGATATGTTCCAATACCTGAAGAAGAGTTGCCGTTACTGCTTCCTGAAGTAGAAAACTATGAACCGTCAGATGATGGTGAATCGCCGCTTGCAAATATTGAAGAATTTGTACAAACCAAATGTCCAAAATGTGGAGGTCCTGCACAAAGAGAAACTGATACTATGCCACAATGGGCAGGTTCTTCTTGGTACTTTTTAAGATACACAGATCCTCATAATAAAAATGAGATAGCTTCAAAAGAGGCTTTGGATTATTGGACTCCGGTAGATTGGTATAATGGTGGTATGGAACACACAACCTTACATCTTCTTTACTCAAGATTTTGGCATAAATTTTTATATGACATAGGGGTTGTTCCGACAAAAGAACCATATCTTAAGAGAACTTCTCATGGTATGATTTTGGGTGAAAATAATGAAAAAATGAGTAAATCTCGTGGGAATGTAATAAATCCCGATGATATAGTTAGAGATTACGGTGCAGATACTTTAAGAACTTATGAAATGTTTATTGGCGATTTTGAAAAGCCTGTACCCTGGATGGAAACAGGGGTCAAAGGTTGTAGAAGGTTTTTAGAAAGAGTTTGGAATTTGTCTGAAATTTTGGTTGATGGAGATAAGTATTCTGAAAAGCTTGAAAAATCTATACACAAAACAATAAAAAAAGTTTCTTTTGATTATGAAAACTTAAAAGCAAATACAGCTATAGCTGCATTAATGAGTTTATTAAATGAATTTGTAGCAAATAAAAAAATTACCAAGGCTGATTTTAGAACATTTTTAATGCTGTTAAATCCTGTAGCTCCGCATATAACTGAAGAACTTTGGTATGTTAATGATCTTGGCGGCTACTTGCACGAACAATCATGGCCTATATATGAAGAAGCAAAGACTATAGATGAAGTTGTTGAAATTCCTGTTCAGTTTAATGGTAAAGTAAGATTTACAATTCAACTTCCTAAGAGTGCAGTTTTAGATGAAGCTAGAGCTATAGCTTCACAAAACGATGCCTATAGTAAAAATATTGAAAATAAGAAGATAGTTAAAGAAATATTTATACCGGGAAAGATTTATAACATTGTTGTTAAATAGCAGGTGTGAAATGAATAGTATGACCGGATATGGATTTGGTGAATTGCAAAGCCAAAACTATTTAATAAGATTTGATATAAAATCGGTTAATAATAGGTATTGTGATATTAATGTAAGATTACCGGGTTCACTTTTTTCATATGAGGATAAAATAAAAAGACGTATTAAAGATTTTGTTGCCAGAGGAAAAGTTGATGTATATCTTAAGTTAACTGAATTAAGCGATAAATCCGCTACTCTTTCAACTGATATTTCAATGGCAAACTATTATTTTGATGCCGGAAAGAAAATTTCAGCTTCTCTGAATATAGAAAACAATCTAACAACTAAAGATATTATAAATATGCCCGGAGTTTTAGTTGAGCAGGATGTAAATTTACTTGATCAGGAAATGGAAAGTTTACTTATGAAAAGTTTAGACGAGGCTCTTAAAGTTTTTATTCAATCCAGATTAATTGAAGGTAAAGCTATTTATGAAGATTTTTTAGAAAAAATAGAAAATATAAATCAATTTATTGGGAGAATAGAAAAATTATCACCAATTTCTTTGAAAGAAAATGAAGAAAAATTGAAAGAACGGATAAGGACGCATTTAGATGAAAGTGAAATTGATAAGCAAAGACTTGCCACAGAATGTTTTTTACTTATTGATAAGCTTTCAATAGATGAAGAAATAACAAGGCTAAAAATTCATATGGAAAGCTTAAAAAATATCATTAATTCAAATGATAGCATTGGACGAAAAATTGACTTCTTGCTCCAGGAAATAAACAGAGAAATTAATACAATCGGATCAAAAGCAAACAATATTGAAATTTTAAATAATGTTGTGCTTTTAAAATCGGAAGTAGAAAGAATTAGGGAACAAGTACAAAATATAGAATAATAGAGGTGTAAATTGAGCGGAGGATTTTTATTAGTATTATCAGGCCCTTCCGGAAGTGGAAAAGGAACTGTCAGTCAAGCTATATTGAAAAAAAATAAGGAAATAGTATTTTCAACTTCCGTAACTACAAGGACTCCAAGACCCGGGGAAGTTAATGGAGAAAATTATTTTTTTGTAAGTAAAAATAAATTTGAGACTATGGTAGAAAACGATGAGCTTCTGGAACATGCTTTTGTTCATACTAACTATTATGGAACACCTAAAAAGTTTGTTTTTGACGAAATAGAAAACGGAGAAATAGTACTCTTAGAAATTGATGTTCAAGGTGCCTTACAGATTAAAAAGAAATATAAAGAGGCTGTTTTTATATTTTTAATACCGCCAACAATGGAAGAATTAAAAAATAGATTGATAAAGAGAGATACTGAATCAGAGGATGAAATTAATACCAGATTTAAAAACGCTTTTAGAGAATTGGATTTTGTCGGTGAATATGATTATTTTGTAGTAAACGATCAAGTATCTCAGGCAGTTATAGATATAGAAAATATTATCGCTGCTGAAAAATTAAGAGTAAAAAGGCATAAAGATATTAAAAGTGAAGTTTTAAAGGAAAAGAGGATATAAAGTTGAACATACCTTCATTTAAAGAATTAATTGAAAAATCAGACTCAAGATACGAACTATGCATGTTGGTATCAAAAAGATCAAGAAAATTGGTTGATGGGCAAAAACCTTTAATTGAAACAAAAATGAAAAAGCCTGTTTCCATAGCTATTGAAGAAGTTATGGAAGGTAAAATTATTTTTGGCCCTGAAATGAGTGACAAAGCTTATGAAGAAAAAATTGCAAAAGAAAAATTAGAGTTAGAAGAAAAATTAAAAAGTGAATATATGGGTTTGCCTAAAACCAATGAAGATGAATAGTATGCTTGAAAATAAAAAGATTCTTTTAGGTGTTACCGGTGGAATAGCCGCTTATAAATCACCAATTATCTGTAGCCTTTTAAAAAAAATGGGAGCCGAAGTAAAGGTTATAATGACTGAGGCTGCACAAAAGTTCATCACTCCGCTGACCTTGCAAACTATGTCTGGGAATATAGTTTATACTGAAATGTTTAACCAGTTAAATAATATAAATGTTGAACACATAAGTCTAGCAAAATGGGCTGATATTATTTTAATTGCACCGGCTACCGCAAACATTATTGGTAAATTTGCTACAGGTATTTGTGATGATTTATTGTCAACTGTTTACATGGCTTCCAGATCTAAAGTTATGATTGCTCCGGCTATGAATACTTATATGTTAAATTCAGCAGCTAATCAAAATAATATAAAAATTTTAAGAGACAGAGGAGTTATTGTACTTGATACTGAAAAGGATCTTCTAGCTTGCAATGATATAGGTCAAGGCAAGATGTTGTCACCGGAATTAATAGTAGATGAAATTGATAGCGTCTTAACTGAAAAGGATCTTTATGGAAAAAAATTTGTCATTACGGCAGGACCGACAATTGAACCTATTGACCCTGTTAGATATTTAACTAATCATTCATCAGGTAAGATGGGCTATGCATTGGCAGAGCGTGCAAAAAAGAGAGGGGCGTTTGTTACACTTATCTCAGGACCCACTACAGTTAATCCTCCAAAAGTCGATAATTTTATTAGGATTAAATCAACCACTGATATGTTTAATGAAGTAGGAAAATATTTTGATTCCTGCGATGTCTTAATTAAGGCGGCGGCTCCTGCTGACTATAAGCCTAAACATTACAGTAAAGAAAAAATAAAGAAAAATTCATCAGATGATCTTGATGTTATTGAACTTGAAAAAAATCCGGATATTGCCAAATTTTATGGAAATATAAAAAAGAATCAAATAATAGTTGGATTTGCTGCGGAATCTACAAATATATATGAGTATGCTAAGTCGAAATTAAAATCCAAAAATTTTGATATGATTGTTGTTAATAATATAGTAAAAGAAGGTGCCGGCTTCGGAACGGATACAAATATTGCAAGCATTATAGATAAGGACGGGGAAACTATAGATTATGAAATAATGTCTAAGTATGCAATGGCTGATGTAATTCTTAATAGAGTAAAAAAATTGTTTAGCTAGGATTTCCTAGCTATTTTAGCGGGTGAAAAAATGTACTGTGATGTTTTCATAGAAAATAATTACAATAAAATAGACATCTTATACACTTATAAATTTAAAAAAGATTTATCCCTTGATGTTGGTATGAGAGTTGTAGTTTCTTTTGGAAAAAGTACAAGAGTGGGGATAGTGCTAAAAATTTATGATAAATATGAAGGACAATTTGAAGGTGAACTCAAAGAAATTATTGAAATACTGGATGCCAACCCCATAATCAATACTGAATTAATTAATTTAGGCATATGGATGAAAAATAGGTATATACTGGGATATTCAAAAGCATTTGCTCCACTATTACCGCCAGGTGACTTAAAAAAAATAAAAAAATCCATTGAAGTTCTTGTATATCCAACCGGGAAGGACCTTGAAAATCTTAAAAAATTAAATATAAAAACCTTTTATGAAGATATGGATAAAAATTCCAGGATAATTGCCAACAACTTATATAAAAAAGGAATAATAAAATTTTCTTATGTTCCAATTACTTCTGTAAAAGCAAAAAGAGAAAAATATTTGAAAATTTCTGATGATATAGACCTGAACTTATTATCATCTTTAACAAAAAGACAAGCTGAAGCTATTAACTTTATAAAAAAAGAGGGGGAAATATCAAAGAAAAATCTTATGAAAGATTTGAAAATTACGTATTCCCCTATTAAGGCATTAATAGAAAAAGGTTTAGTAAAAGAATATGATAAGGAAGTAAGAATTAAAGAAGAAATTATTAAAAGTAAATTTCCTGATATTAATTTAAACGAGGAACAAAATAGTGCTATTAATAATATTGAAAATACTATAAAGGAAGTCTCACTCTTATATGGTTTAACCGGCAGCGGGAAGACAGAAGTTTATTTGAATTTGGCAAAAAAGACATTGGATAGTGGGGGAGATGTTATTGTATTAGTTCCTGAAATTGGCTTAACTCCTCAAATGATTGAAAGATTTAGAAATAAGTTTTCAGATAATATAGCAATTATTCATTCTAAACTGTTAAAAAGTCAAAGGTATGAAGAATATAGAAAAATATTAAATGGTGAAGTTCATATAGTTGTTGGAGTAAGAAGTGCTGTTTTTGTTCCATTTAATAATTGTAAATTAATTATTATTGATGAATTTCATGATACTTCATATAAATTTCATGATGCATTAAAATACGATACTATTGAAGTAGCTATAAGAAGAATGGAAAATCATGGCAAGGTTTTGCTGGGATCAGCCACTCCTGATATATCATATTATTATAAAGCAATGCTTGGCGAATATAATCTTGTAACTCTCATGAACCGAGCTTTTAAAGGAGCGAGAATTCCACAAACTCAAATAGTTGATATGAGGCAGGAACTCCTCATGGGCAATACTTCTATTTTTTCAAGAATACTAAGAGATAAAATTAAAGAAAAGTTGAACAAAAATGAGCAGATAATTTTATTTTTAAATAGACGGGGATTTTCAAACTTTGTATCATGTAGATCTTGTGGCAGCGTTATTAAATGTGACAGTTGTGATATTTCTATGACTTATCATAAGACAAATAATAGGCTGATTTGTCATTATTGCGGAGCAACAAAAATTTTACCGAAAGTTTGTCCTTCTTGTGGTTCTAAATACATTAAGCAATTTGGTTTAGGCACGCAAAGGGTGGAAGAAGAGGTTATAAAAAATTTTCCGAATGCCAGAGTTTTAAGAATGGATAAAGACACAACTAATAAAAGGGATTCTTATGAATCTTATTATAAAATGATCAAAAATAAAGATGTAGATATTATTATCGGGACACAGATGATATCAAAAGGATTTGATTTTCCTGATGTTACTCTAGTAGGAGTAATAGCCTCCGACCTTTCCCTATACATTTCAAGTTATAGGGCAAGTGAAGAAACCTTTCAACTAATTACACAGGTTTCCGGTAGAGCCGGAAGATCTTTTAAAAAAGGTGACGTTGTAATACAATCCTATAATCCTGGGCACTACGCTATTAGCCATGCAGCCAATAATTCCTATGAAAGTTTTTATAAAGAAGAACTTGAAGAAAGAAGGACGTACCTTTATCCACCTTTTAATAAAATAATCTCCTTGGAATTTTCTTCCAAAGATGAAAACTTAGCCATAAAATGGGCAAAAGCTTTTATTTATAATATAGGTAAAAATGTGGGTGAAATTAATATTCAGTCTACAAAAATAATCAAACTTCCAAAAGTTAAAAATATATACAGATGTCGTTTCAGTTTAAAGGCAAGGCCGGAAGATGAAAAATTGTTAATAAAATTGATAAAAGGGGTATTAAATAAAAGTAATATTAATAGTAAAAGAGATATAAATATAAATATAGAATTTTAGGTGATGATATGGCAATAAGAAATATACGAACAGACACAGATCCTATAGTTAGAAAAAAATCAAAAACTATAGAAAAAATAAATGATAGATTAAAACTTTTGATTGATGATATGTTTGAAACAATGGATTATGCCGAGGGAGTAGGTCTTGCTGCTCCACAAGTTGGTATTTTAAAAAGACTTATAGTTATTGATGACCGAGATGAAGAAGATCAACATAGGCTTTTTATGATAAATCCTGTTATAACAAGGAAAGAAGGTTCGGAAATTTGTAGGGAAGCTTGTTTATCAGTCTTGGGTAAACAGGGAGATGTTGAGAGAGCCACAGATATTACCGTTACTTATAAAGATTTGGAAGGCAATGAAATAGAATTAAATGCTAAAGATTTTTTAGCAAGAATAATACAACATGAAATAGATCATCTAGATGGTATTTTATATATTGATAGAGCTGTAAAAATGTTCAAAATTGTTCAAAAAGAAGAAGGTTTACAAGAGAGCGAAATATGAAAGTAGTTTTTATGGGGACACCGGCCTTTGCTATTCCAACTATGGAAAGATTAAATGATATAGCAGATTTATGTCTGGTGGTTACTCAAGAAGATAAGAAAAAAGGAAGAGGAAAGAAACTTCTCCCTTCTCCTGTAAAAAAAAGAGCACAAGAGTTAGGTTTGGAAATTTTTCAGCCTTGTGATATTAATTCCAAAGAATCAATAGAAAAAATTAAAAGTCAAGGTGCTGATTTATTTGTAGTTGCTGCTTACGGTCAAATTTTAAAAGAAGAAATTCTAAAAATACCGAAATATTATCCGATTAATGTACATGCTTCTTTACTGCCTTTACTTAGAGGAGCCGCTCCTATTACCAGAGCTATTATACAAGGTTTTGAAGAAACCGGAGTCACAATAATGAGGATGGTAAAAGTACTTGACAAGGGAGATATGGCCTTGCAAAAAAAAGTTGAAATTTTAGATAAAAATTCTTTTATTTTAGAAAATGAATTGGCAAAGGTAGGAGCAGATCTAATAGAGGATTTTATAAATCTTTTAAAAGAAAACAGGGTAGTATTTACTCCCCAAGATGATTCTATGGCAACTTATGCTTCAAAAATAACTAACGAAACCTTTAATATTGATTTCTCTAAACCAACAAGAGAAATCTTAAATTTGATTAGAGGTCTAGACCCTGAATATGGAGCTAGGACTATTTATAAGGATAACACTTTGAAAATCTTTAAGGCCCATCCTATTGATACAAAGTCTGAAGCGGATAACGGAACCATATTAGATGCAAATAAAAAATTAATCATCAAAACTTCAGATGGAGCAATTTCAGTTGATGAATTACAAATTCCTGGTAAAAAAAGGATGGATATAAAATCATTTCTACTAGGTCATAGTTTTGATGAACAAGTTAAATTAGGAGATTAAATATGTATTATTACGGTTTTCAATACCTATATTATTTAATACCAGGTATTATATTGGCAGTGTATGCACAAGCTAAAATTAGTGCAGCGTATAATAAATATAGTGACATTTATTCAAAAAGAAATATCAGCGGTTCTCAAGCTGCCAGATATATCTTAGATAAAAGCGGGTTAAATTATGTATCTATAAATATAATTGAAGGAAAACTTACTGATAATTATGATCCGAGAACTAAGACATTAAATTTATCAAGAGATGTTTATGAAAGTACATCCATAGCATCTATTTCCATAGCTGCCCATGAAGTTGGTCATGCTATTCAAGATAAATTAAATTATATGCCCATGCGTTTTCGTGAAACTTTAGTACCGCTTGCAAACCTGGGAACGACTTTGTCCATGTGGTTTATTATTGCCGGTTTTATTTTTTCTTATATTTTAACAAAAGTAGGTATTGCACTCTTTTTCTTTGCAGTGTTATTTCAAATTGTTACTTTACCGGTGGAATTTGATGCATCAAGAAGGGCAAGGCTTGAAATTGAAGAATTGGATTTTTTAGATACTGATGAATTAATAGGAACTAGGCAAGTCTTAGGAGCTGCTGCATTAACATATGTTGCTGCTACCCTTACAGCCATTGGTCAATTTTTAAGATTAATTGCATTAATAGATGGCAGTAGGAGAAGAAGATGAAGAACATCAGAGAGAAAGCACTTTTTATTATTGACGACATCTTTAATAAAGGTGCTTTTTTAGAAGAAGAAATTAACATTTTAAAGTTATCAAAAATTTCAACTAGAGATTTTACCTTTGTGAGAGAACTTACAACCGGGGTAGTCAGAAATAAAACTTATTTGGATTATGTAATAAAAGTTAATACTAATTTTAAATTAAAAAAAATTCATAGAATTATATTAATAATTTTGGAAATGGGAATTTACCAATTATATTTCATGGATAAGGTTCCTAAATATTCAGTAGTAGATGAATCTGTTAAATTAGCCAAAGTATATGGGAATAAAGGGTCTATTTCTTTTGTAAATGCTATTTTGAGAAATATTGGAGGAAAGGAAAAGCAAATAGTAAAAATTAAAGATTCAATTGAAAATTTATCTGTATACTATTCACATCCTAAGTATTATACAAAATATTTTTATGAAAATTATGGAGTTGATTTCACCAAAAAGTTACTTCAGGCTAATAATAAAATTGCTGATTTTATTATTAGGGTAAATACTCTAAAAATATCTAAAAAGGAATTAATAAGCTTATTAAACAATGCTAATTATATAGTTAGGGAAGGAAAATTTGAAGATTCTTTAGTTATTGATAATCCAAAAGATATATTTGAAACGGACTTGTTTAATATGGGATATTTTTATGCCCAGGACTATTCTTCAATTAAAGTGTCTCAAATTTTAGACCCCAAAAAAAATTCAAGAGTTTTAGATTTATGTGCTGCTCCAGGGGGTAAAACAACACATCTGGCCGCTATAATGGAAAACACAGGGCAAATAATCGCCTGTGACAAAAATGAATATAAATTAGATTTAATAAGAGAAAATGCAAAACGTTTATCAGTGAATAATTTAAAACTTATGATTAATGATGCTCTCTTATATAATGATGAATTTAAAGAATCCTTCGATTATGTACTTATTGATGCACCTTGTTCAGGACTTGGTTTATATAGGAGAAAACCTGATATAAAGTGGAAGAGATCTACTCAAGATATAGAAGCTTTGGCGGAAATCCAAAGAAAAATTATTAATAACGGTGCAAAATATGTTAAAAATGGAGGAACTCTTGTTTACTCCACATGTTCTATATATCCTCGTGAAAATGATGATGTAATTTGTAATTTCCTTAGTGAAAATAAAAATTTTTCTCCAGTGGAAATTAATGGCGAAAGGATTTATAAATTATTTCCTTTTGAAAATTGTGACGGTTTTTCAATTGCGAAACTAAAAAAATCAGTTGATTAAACTCTTAATTGTTAAATATCAAAAATAGCTTTTTCTTATAGAATGTATTTGTTATAATACTAATAAATAGGTGGTGCTATGGTATTAAACTCGATGTCTTTAGATGAACTAAGAAATTATTTTCTGGAAAAAGGGGAAAAAGCATTTAGAGCAAATCAATTATATACGTTTTTTCATAAAAATAGAAGATGGGACGTTGAAAATTCCAATTTATCTAAACAAACATTGGAAATAATTAAAGCTGAAACTATAAACAAAATAGAGATTTTAAAAATTTTAGAGTCCAAATTAGATGAAACAAAAAAATTCTTATTTACCCTAGATGACTCAAACATCATTGAAGGGGTACTTATGAAGTATAATTTTGGCTATAGCCAATGCATTTCTACTCAAGTTGGTTGCAGAATGGGTTGTGTATTTTGTGCATCAACAAAGGGAGGTTTAATAAGAAATTTAACTCCTGCAGAGATGTTAAATCAGATATATCTTGTTGAAAATGTGTATAAAATTCATGTAAACAATTTTATTCTAATGGGTTCAGGAGAGCCTATGGATAATTTTGATAATGTTATTAAATTTCTTAAAATTTTACATTCTAAAGAAGGACACAACTCTTCTTATAGGAATATAACAATTTCGACATGTGGTTTTGCTGATGGAATTTATAAGCTTGCAGATACTAATTTGCCAATTAATTTGGCAATTTCTCTACATGAAACAAACGATAAAGACCGTTCGATATTAATGCCGATTAATAAAAGATACAATTTGGATGAACTTTCTAAAGCCTTAAAATACTATAGTACAAAGACAAATAAGAGGATTACTTTAGAATATGCTCTTATAAAGGGAAAAAATGATTCTGAAAAAAATGCAAGAGAATTGAGAGATAGATTTTCAAGCAATTTATTTCATATAAATTTAATTCCCTTAAATCCAATTGATGAATATGATGCACAAAGACCAAAAATTCAAGATATTTATAGGTTTAAAAAACTTTTAGAAGATTTGTCATTTAATGTAACAATAAGACGTGAACTTGGAAAAGATATTGATGCTTCTTGTGGGCAATTAAGATCTAGATTATATAGAGGTGATTATAATGATAGTTGTTGGAGCAACTAATGTAGGCAAGTATAGAAAAAATAATGAGGATTCTTACTATATTGATAAAAACGAAAGATTTTTTATATTAGCTGACGGTATGGGAGGTCATCTTGCTGGAGAAACAGCATCGCAATTAGCTACACAACTTATTAGTGAAAATCTAATCAAGTTGGGCGAAAATCCTAAAGAATCTGATATAATAAAAGAAATAAAAGAATCTATCGAAAAAGCTAATACTGAAATTTTTAATGAATCAAAAGATATTGAAAAATATAGAGGTATGGGAACAACACTTACAGTTGCCTATATCTTTAACAATAAGTTAATTTTTGCAAATGTTGGTGACTCCAGGATATATAGATTAAATCTAGAAGATAATGAAATATTTCAACTAACCAAGGATGATTCTTATGTTAATTATTTAATTGAAATTGGAGAAATTACTGAAGACGAGGCTAAAGTGCATCCAAAAAAGAATGTTCTTACCAAGGCTTTGGGTACAAATGAGAAAGTTTCTTTTGATTTGTGTCAAATTGATCTAAAAAACAAAGATGTAATTTTACTATGTTCAGATGGCTTAACCAATATGGTAAATAATGAAGATATTTTAAATTTAGTAAAAAATAACCAACCGTTAAAAACTCATGAAGTACTTATTAATGAGGCATTAAACAATGGTGGTATAGATAATGTAACTTTGATATTGATATATAATGAGTAGGTGTTTAAATGATTAGTAAAGTTTTGGGAAAAAGATATGAAATTTTAGAAAAAATTGGCACCGGCGGCATGGGCAATGTATATAAAGCTCATGACAGAAGACTTGACAGAATTGTTGCTATAAAGGTTTTAAAACTTGAATATAATGACGATAATAATTTCATCAGAAAGTTTAAACGTGAATCATTAGCAGCTGCAAGTATTTCGCATCCTAACATTGTCGGTATCTATGATGTTGGAAGTGAAACGTTGGATAATGAAGTAGTTCATTATATTGTTATGGAATATATTGACGGAAAAACGCTTAAAGATTTAATAAATGAAGAAGGTAGAATTCCTGAAAAAAGAGCTTTAAACTATGCCATCCAGATTGCAGAAGCTTTAAAAATTGCACATTCTAAACATATAATCCACAGAGATATAAAATCACAAAATATTATGGTAACAAAAGATGATAGGGTAAAAGTTACTGATTTCGGTATTGCAAGAGTTGCTGACAATACTACTGTCACAGCTACTAATGCTGTTATGGGGAGCGTTCATTATTTTTCCCCAGAACAAGCTAGAGGAGCTAAGGTTGACAACAGAAGTGATATTTATTCAATGGGTATTGTATTGTATGAAATGCTAACAGGAACTCTTCCGTTTGATGCTGACAATCCTGTATCCGTTGCTTTAATGCAAGTGCAAACAAGCATGCCCAGACCATCTGACAAGGTAAAGAGTCTTTCACAGGGCGTTGATGATTTGGTTTTTAAGATGACTCGTAAAGATCCTAATAAAAGATATAAAGATGTTTATGATTTAATTAAGGATATAAAATCAATATTGATAAATGGCAAAATTACTCAGCCGGTCAGCCAATACCAAAAAGAAGATTTTGATGAAACTGTATTGGAGAATCCTAACTTTGAGCCTGAAAATGAAAAAAAATACGTTAAGAGAAGGGACAGAGATTATGATAATGATAGAGAAATAGTTAAGAAGGAATTTAAAAGAAAGAATTCTGCAGCGCCGGCAATTTTAGGAGTATTTTGTGCTATATTAATAATTTTTTTACTGGCAAAAGTAGCACCTAAAGCTATTGCCGGATTAAATACAAATCAGAAGGTAGAAAAAGTTGAAGTTGTTGATGTAGTTGGAGCTTTAAAAGGAGAGGCTGAAGCAAAACTTGATAGCCAAGGACTTAAATATAAAATAAGTACAGTAGAAGATGACTCAAAAAAATCTGAGGAAGTAATTTCTCAAGATCCGGTAGCCGGAACAGTTGTTGAAAAAGGAGCTACAATTAACCTTGTTGTAAATTCACTACCTGATGATGTAGAAGTTCCTGCTATTAAAAATTACACCTTAGAGCTTGCTGAAGAAAAATTAAATAATAGCGGGTTAGAAGTGGGGGATGTTGAGTACATTTTTGATGATGAAATAGAAAATGAAAAAATTATCTATACAGAACCTCAAATGGGTGAAAGAGTTGCCAGAGGAATGAAAATAAAATTATTCATTTCCAAGGGAAAGGATGAAACTCCTGTTACAATTCCGGCATCTTATAAAGGATTGAGACCTGAAGATCCTAAAGCTGCTTTAGAAAAATTGGGTTTAGTTGTAAAAATAGAAGAAGGATATTCCGGAGATGTTGCGAAGGGAGAAATTTTTAAAATTGACCCAAAGGTTGGAAGTGAAGTTGCCAAGGGTTCAACAGTTACTCTTTATATTTCAAAGGGAGCACCCACAGAAGATATAATTGATGAGTCTGAAACTTCAGATAATCAATCATCATCAAATACAGATAGCTCTGTAAAAACTTATAATTATAAAATAAATGTTCCTGATGATGGTAAATCTCACAATATAAAAGCATATAGAGTTCAAAATGCCAACGGAGAAGATGTCAATCCGGAAACTGTTTGGGACTATATTAGAGATCCGGGAACAACTGACAATATTAAACTTGTTGGTAAGGGAACTTATGAGATTTATATTGATGACCAATATGTAACAAGAGAAGTTGTAAAATAATGGAAGGTAAAATTGTTAAACTTACAGGAGGATTTTATTATATAAAGTATGGAGATAAGGTTGTTGAAACAAGAGCCAAGGGAGCTTTTAGATACCTAAGCCAAAGTCCGATTGTAGGAGATAATGTTGAATTTAATTATGATAAAAATACTCTGGGATATATTAAAAAAATATATCCCAGAAAAAATATATTAATAAGACCAAGGGTAAGTAATGTAGATTTAGTAGTTTTATTTGTCCCTATAAAAGAACCGGTTTATAATTTAACGCTAATTGATAAAATGATTGTTCAAATTGAAATGGCAGGAATTGATTTATTAATAGTTTTTAATAAAGCTGATTTAGATTTTGAAAAAGCAAAAGAATTAGAAAATATATATAAAAAGTCAGGTTTTGAAACTTTGTGTATCTCAGCCAAAAATAAAATGAATATAAATCTTTTAAAAGATAAATTAAGAGGCAAAGTAGTTGCCTTTGCGGGAGTTAGCGGAGCAGGAAAATCAACAATTTCTTCTATCATTTTATCTAGGGATATTGAAAGTGGCGAGGTTTCAAAAAAAACAGGAAGAGGAAAACATACAACCAGGCACGTAGAGTTGCATTCAAGTGGAGATTTTTATCTATTTGATACACCGGGATTCTCAGCTTTAGAGATTAAATTAAAAAAAGAAAATTTGTCAACTTACTTTAGGGAGTTTTCAAGATATTCAGGACAATGTAAATTTGTAAATTGCAACCATATTAATGAACCTAATTGTATAATAAAAGATAAGATAAAAGAAGGGGTCATACCTCTAAGTAGATATAATAATTATAAGTATTTATTTGAAGAATTAAAGAAAAAGGAGGAGTTTTAATGCTTGCACCGTCAATACTATCGGCAGATTTTACAAATATTAGAGAAGATTTTAAAGTTATGAATGAAGAAGCCTGTAATTTTATTCATGTAGATATAATGGATGGAAATTATGTACCCAATATTTCATTTGGGCCAAGTATAGTAAGACAGTTACGAAAACTTACAGATATTTCATTTGATACACACTTAATGATTGAAAAACCTGAAAACTATATTAAAGAATTTGCTGAAGCAGGCTGTAATATAATAACAATTCACCCGTCAACTACCAAACATTTAGATAGAACACTAAGCTTAATTAAATCATATGGAATGAAATGTGGAATAGCCATAAACCCATCAGATGATTTACAAGGTTTAAAATATATAATTAATGATTTGTATTTAGTCCTAATTATGAGCGTAAATCCAGGTTTTGGCGGTCAATCTTTTATTGAAAAATCTTTAGATAAGATAAGAGATTTAAGAAAAATTATTGATTCTAATTCTTACAGGACGCTTATAGAAGTTGACGGAGGCGTTAAGTTAGATAATGCAAAGAGAATATTAAATGCCGGAGCAGATATTTTGGTATCCGGTTCAGGCATATTTAACGGAAACGTAAGAGAAAATATAAAAAAATTCAAAGAACTAATGATATGAAAAAGGCACTATTAATTTCCGGCGGAAGCAAGGTATCTAAAAGTTTAATAGAAAAGTATAAGGGAAGATTTACAATTGTTGCAGATGGCGGTATGAAAATGTTAAGAGAATATAATATAAAGCCTAACCTAATAATGGGAGATTTGGATTCTATGGATTTAGCTACAATTAAGTTCATTAGAGATAATGATATAAAAATTGGAATTTTCCCATCTAATAAAAATTTAACAGATACGGAGATTTGTCTTAATAAATTAATAGAAATGGATTATAAGGATATAATTATTCTTTCGGCACGTGGCAGCCGTAGTGACCATGAACTTGCAAATATATTTTTGCTCATTAAACTATATAAAAAAAATATATTGGCAAAAATTGTTGATGGCAATAATGAAATTTATTTTTTGGGAAAGGGAACTTATATTTTTAAGAAAGATAATAAAAAATATTTATCCCTTATATCTTTAAGTAAAAATTCAGTATATTCAACTAAAGGTTTTAAATATGAGGTAGAAAGTTTAATGATTTCTAGAGATAATCCGGGTTTTGGTGTTAGTAATGAAATTAAAGATACTATAGGTAAAATAATTATAGAAAAAGGAAAAGTTTTTTTGATTAGGTCTAATGATTAATAAATATTTCTTGCAAAAATTGTTTTTTTTTGATAAAATAATTCTTGCGTTTACATTAGAAAAATAATTGGGAGGTGTCTTATGTCTAAGAAATGTGATATTTGTGGAAAACAAAAAGTGTTCGGAAATAAGGTCTCATTCTCTCACCGTAAAAGTAATAGAAGCTGGGCTCCTAATATTAGAAGAGTTAGGGCTGTAGTTAATGGAAGTACAAAAAGAATCAATGTTTGTACAAGATGTTTGAGATCTAATAAAGTTGAACGTGCAGTGTAGAAAGGGATTTAAAGTCCCTTTTTAAGTACACAAAATTATTTAAAGTTAAAATATGTGTATGGAAAAAATGAACTGACCGGCAGAAGTTGGAGTAAAATCCAATTAAAGCGGGTCGGTTTTTTTAGTTACGATTACATTTTTTATAATCCACTTTTTATAGGAATATTTTCAGTTTTTATATAAAATATATAGCAAAGGGTCATGTTTTGATGGGAGAAGTTATACTCTTAATTGAAATAATTATTTTATGCTCTCTTTTTTTATGATATGCATTTTTGAAACGGGGATAGATAGAAAAATTTAAAAAATTATACTCCCTACCCGGATGAAGTTCAAAAAAGAATAATGGAGATACCTGAGTATAGTGGCAAGTTTAAAGATAAAGGGACATTTGCTATATTTATGGAGAATTTTTTATTATTTTTAGTATTATTTTTTTTTAAATCACAACAATAAGTTAGCCACTTTTGAATACTAAAGTAAACAAGTGATATAACTTTCCTAGCTAGCTAGGGAATTTTTTTCTATTAACTTAAATTCCTTCATAAATGCTTCTTCAGCAGTGATATATCCTAAAATCTTTCTTGGATAATTATTCATCAAATTCATTATTCTTTCTATTTGTTTATCTGTGTATCTACCTATTTCTTCGCCATTTTTAATGAATCTTCTTATTAACTTATGTTGATTTTCACTTGTTCCTCTTTCATAGGAACTGTAAGGATGACAATAGTAAATTTTTACATATTCACATATTTTTGTTAAGCTTGAAAATTCTAGTCCATTGTCTGATGGCAGCTACATATTTTTTTAGAAATTTCCCTATTGCTATATCCTTCGCCTTTATATGCCTCTATTAAAATCATTTCTTTTTCTGAAAGATGGCTTCCTTTTATGTTTCTCTTTATGTAATTATTTAGATAAGTCATGTAAACTTTATGATATATTAGTAATGACCAAAAAACCAAATTCACAAAGTTTACATGACTTTTTTATTTTAATGTGGCTTACTTCATTTTACAATCTTCCTAAAAAGATTAAATATAATTTTAAAAAATTCAAAAAATATCACCCTTAATATGATGTGGAAAAGTTAAAAGTTTAGTAATATAATATTATAAAGGATAAAAAAGTATATTTACATATTTTCTCAAAAAGAAATTTTTGGAGGCGATTGCTATGTATTTTTTAATAGCGAAGAAGTTAGAATGTAAAAGTTTTTAATCTAAATAAAAGGAGGAAATTATGTCAAAAAAGTTTTTAAGTATTTCAATGATTTTAGTCTTTGCTTTTTCACTATTTTCTTTAGGCGATAAGGTTTATGCAGGCATAAATGACTTTTATGGCTATGGTGATGAAGCGGGCGAAGTAGATTATAATGATGGATATGTAAGTGCAGAAGAAATGATTTCAAATCTTCCTTACAAAGATGTTGACAAGAATTCTTGGTATGCAATTTATGTTTACGAAGCATACTATGCTGGCATTATTAAGGGAAAATCAAAGGACACTTTTGATCCTACGGGAAAGGTTACTATGGCAGAGCTTGCCACTATTTCTGCAAAACTGCGAATAGAAAGAATGGTTTCTGCATCAGACATCGTAACAAAAAAGGGCGATGTTTGGTATATGCCTTATGTTAGATATTGTTATGAAAATGGGGTTTACAACGACAAAAATGTAAAAAATGGCAAAAAAACTCTTGAAAATTGTCAAGATTGGAATAGACCAGCCAAGAGAAGTGAAGTTGCAGGAATGCTTGCAAATTGTGACAATTTTTACAAAATGGGATTCATAAATCCTGATGTTCCAATGACAGATATTAATGATATAGATAGCAATATGAAATTTTCAGAAGAAATTTTAACCCTATACAGGGCTGGAGTTGCTGTTGGCGATAAAAATATGAGATTTCATCCCAATGAAAAAGTTACAAGAGCTGAAGTGGCAGCTATGGTAACTAGAATTTTATACGACGATTATAAAATTGAATTGCCAAAGGGATAATGAGGTCATGATATGAAAATTTTAAAAAAGAAAAATATAATTTCAAAATTAATGCTACTTACTTTAATTTTATCTTCTTTAATACTTTGTGGATTTAAAGTTCAACGACCTATTAAAATTTATATTAACGGACACTTTGTAGAGTCAGACCAACCGCCAATTATTTGGGATAACAGAACTTTCGTCCCGGTTAGAGTAATTGCAGAAGACCTTGGCGCCAAAGTAGACTACAACAAGGAAGACATGACTGTGACCATAAGAAGGGATAAGACGGATATTTTACTTGCAATTGGCGATGACATGGCTTGGTTTTCAGATGAAGAGAAGGCAGGACCGGTTATGTTAGATGAGCCGGCCTTTTTGAAAAACAATAGAACCTATCTGCCGCTTAGGTCTATTTCAGAATTATTTGGAATGAATGTTGATTGGAATGGGGTGAAAAGGACTGTATACATCAACGATGAATTTTATCTTCCTGACTATATTAATGCAGATAATGCATTAGAAGAAGTCCTTGAGAGATTGAAGGAACTTGGAATTTTTAAAAATGAAAAAGTTTATTTTGAGGTAGATGACTATGAAATGAAGCTAGATGGCGGAAGTTATGAGGGCTATCTAGTTACAATTAGGAAGGACAACCCTATTGATGAGAATTTGACGGAAATGATGGGACAATACTTCATCAACAAGAAGGGGACCCTTCTTATGGAATATGATGTTGTTAAAGATAATTTTAAATTGTTAATTGGAGTTAATTAAAAGTTAAAGATATAAGGAGGAAATAATGGGATTTATACAAGCTTTTATGGGTTCTTTAGGTGGAACACTAGCAGATCAATGGAAGGATTTTTATGGGCCAATGCCAGGAGTGCCTGCAACAGCAGCAGTCTTTCCTGGAATACCTATGGGAGTAAACAACAAGAGGGGAGCAAACTATAAGGGCAATGAAAATGTAATTACTAATGGCACAAAGGTAATAGTACCTGAAGGCACAGCCCTTATAACTATTCAAGATGGAGCCATTACAAATATTATTACTGAAGTTGGCGGTTATGAATATAACACAGAGGACCCCAACTCTAAATCAATATTTGCAGGCGACGGCTTTGTGGACTCAATAGTTAAGTCCTCTTGGGAAAAATTCAAGTTTGGCGGCATACCTGCCACTAGCCAACTGCTTTTCTATGTGAACTTAAAGGAAATTCCAAACAACAGGTTTGGCACACAGTCAGAAATTTATTGGGACGATGCCTTTTTTGGCACACAAGTTGGTGCCATAACTCGTGGCACTTACACCCTTAACATAATTGACCCGATTTTATTTATAAAAAATTTTGTGCCAGTAAAATATTTAATTGCCGATGCAGAAGTTTTTGACTTATCCGACATGGATAATGACGCAGCAGAACAATTATTTAACGAAGTTGTTGGAAGTCTTTCAGCTGCCTTTTCAAATTATACAAATGATCCGAGTAGGGGCAATCGAATGAGCAGAATCCAAGGCGACCAAATTGGCTTTGCCCAAGCTCTCTCAGGCAGTGGAAGAAGGATATCAATGGAAGACATCAAGAGGACTTCAAATTGCAAAGACTGCAATACTTGCCATTGAATATGACGAAGACACTAAAAAACTCATGTCCGATGTTAAAAAGGCAGATGCCCTTGCCGGCAGTCGAGGAAATTCATTTTTCCAACAAGCAGCAGCAAGAGGTATTCAATCTGCCGGTGAAAATGGCGGCGGAGCAAATATGGCATTTATGGGTATGGGCATGAATGCAGCCGGAAATATGATGGGTGGAGTTAAACAACCGGATACAGGAAATTCTTACCAAGCAAATTTTGGTGCGGGACAATTTAATCAAAACCAAGGATATGGTCAAGGTGGACAACAAAATCCAAATCCGAATCCTAATCAAAATATAAACCAAAATCCAAGTCCAAGCCAAAGTCAAGAAGACCCTACAGAAAAATTAATAAAGATGAAAAAACTTCTTGATGCCGGAGTTATAACGGAAGAAGAATTTGCTAAAATTAAGTCTGATTTGCTAGGCATATAAGAGGTGATCTTATGAATGAAGACAATTCAAGAGAAAATGTCAAAATAATTGAAGGCGAAGAAAATTTAAAAGATGGTCAGGTAAAATGTCCAAAATGTGGCTCAACAGATATTGCCACTAATACAAAAACAGGCAAGCTTAGATGTAATTTTTGTAGGCATGAATTTGAATTGGCTCTTGCACCGGAAGATGAGGAAATCAGCACGTTACAGGGAACAACAATAAGAGCCGGTGCCAAAGACATAGATGAAGGAGCTAAAGATTTAATTACACTAAAATGCGAGAGCTGTGGTGCAGAAGTTGTCATTGATACGAGAACTACTACACACGCGAGATGCCACTGGTGCCGCAACACCTTGTCTTTAAATAATCAGATTCCTAATGGTGCTGTGCCCGATGTAATTCTACCTTTCAAAGTTTCAAAGGAAGATGCAAAAAAAGAAATTGCAGGTTTTGTAAAGGCTAGAAAATTTTTTGCTCACCCAAGCTTTACAAGAGAATTTTCTACAGAAAATATTTGCGGAGTTTATATTCCCTATATGTTAGTTGATGTAAATGCACACATGAGGCTTGAAGGCGAAGGAGAGATCGAAACAGCTTGTCGTGAAATAGAAGAAAATGGCAAAAAACATTATGAATATGATGCAGATGTATATAATGTTGTGAGAGATTTTGACATATTTATAGATGACTTATCTATTGAATCTTCAAGCGACAAACTAGATTACTCATCAAAAAATAAAACTAACAATATAATAAATTCTATTATGCCTTTTGATACAGAAAATTGCGTAAACTTCAATTCAAATTATTTGACAGGCTACACATCTGAAAAAAGGGACATTAATATAGATTATATTCAAAAGGTAGTCCATGCACAAAGCTCTGATATGGCAAGATTTGAAGCAAAGAGGACAATAAAAAAATATGATAGGGGAGTAAGATGGAAGGTAGAAAATTTTGAGGTAAAGGGCGATTCTTGGAAGGCAGCTTATTTGCCGGTGTGGCTTTATAGCTATATGCAAACTAAGGGCAAGAAAAATTTGCTTCACTATGTAGCAGTAAATGCCAGGACTCTGGAAACTATGGGTAGTGTGCCAATTAATTTTACAAAACTTTATTCCATTTCAATTTTAATTGAAATTTTTGGAGGAATATTGGCATTTATAATAACAACCTTTGCTGCACTTGAAAAATATAATGGCACAGATTTTCAAGAATATAGTAATTACTCTTGGCTCTTATTACTTTCCGGATTTGTATTTTTTGTAACTATGTATTTGCGATACAGAAATGCCAATGCTAGACATAATTACGAGTTTGAAACTAAACACGAGATTTCAAACCTTGTCTGTGAAGATGACTTTGTGAGAAGTATTTATTCAGTGAGAAACAGTCAAATTTGGGGAGATAATACAGATGAACTAAAGGGTAACAAACTCGACCTCAAAAAAGATAAAGTGCTTAAAAAAGCTATGGATAAGGGAGCCTTAGATGAAGCAATTGAAAATCAACAAAAATTAGAAAAAAAAGACCAATAAAATTTTGGAGCTTTACTATGAAAAAATCTAAAATTAAAATTATTTCTTTATTCTTGGCAGTTATTTTAATGTCAATAAGCTTAGGAGCATGCGCAAAAAAAATGCAGGCACAGAAGAAGCTGCCAAAGAAGAAGTCAAGACAGAGGAAGCAAGTGAAAAGGAAGAAGAAATAACTTCAGACCAAAGTCTTTTTGAAATTGCAGGAAATAAATTTGAATTAATTGCAAGTAATCTAATGGAAGACTCCGATGGCGATACAGACCTTGTAAACACATGGAAATTTACAAATAATACCAAAGAGGCAAGATCAGCTGCCTTAAATGTCTATATAACCTTTATGCAAAAGTACCAAGAACTGGACACACCGGGATCAATTTTCATCAAAGAAGGGTCTACAGACCAATTAAGTGACTACGCCTTTGAAAATGTAGAGCCCGGACAAAGTGGAGTTTTCTTCACATCCTATAAATTGAAGGACAAAGAAAGTCCGGTTACAATTAAAATCTCTGACATAGATGGAGCAGATGAAAGTAAAATAGAAGTGTCAATTGCAGATATGGAAACTGTCACAGTTGACGCCTTAGTTTACCTCAATAGTTATTTAGCTAAATAAAAATTATTTTCATTATTAATAGTAATAAATATAAATATTATTATATTACAATATTTTTATTTCTACCTAAACCCCTTTATTGGAAAATTTCTAATAGAGGGGATTTTTTTTGCTTTATGAAAATATTGGGGAGACTCCTTAATTAGAGTCTCTTTCATTATGAAAAAATTAACATTTATACGCTAATAGGATATCAAATTAAAATGACAAAAAAACTACTAAAAACAAGAATAGGAAATTATACCTTTAGAGGATTTGCATTTTTTTCTATTTCAATAATTACTACTTACAAGCAAACAAAATCCAACTGAAGAGAATGCCTTTAGACAATTAATATTAAGCCGATGGTTCAAACAATCAATTAGGTGTATGCCTATGGAAAAATTGACCTATGAAATTTTACTATTAATAAAAAAAATTAAAATGGTTATTTACATTAAAAAATATTAAATTTGAAATAAAAAAACTATGGTATAATATAGATGATAATTAGTATCAACCGGAGGATCAAATGTTCAAGTGTTTTTTTGAAAATTTTAAAAAGCCAAAAGACAATTTTGGCGGCAGATTTATGTTAAAGAGTATGAATAAAGGGCATGAAAAATTAGCAAGGTGGGGAAGGTCTTACTTAAATATTGATAAAGATTATACTGTCCTAGATTTGGGCTGCGGTGGTGGACGAAACATTGAATATTTTTTAACTAAAGCTGATAAAGTTTATGGAATTGACCACTCAGAGGCAAGTGTAAAAATGGCGAGTGAAATAAATAAAAAAGCAATAAAGTCCTGTAGGTGTCAAATATTAGTGGGAGATGTGAAGAACCTTCCATTTGAAGATGAATCCATAGATATTGTTACAGCTTTTGAAACTATTTACTTTTGGACTGAAATAGAAAAGTGCTTTAAAGAAATTTATCGAGCCTTAAAAAAAGGCGGACAGTTTTTAATATGCAATGAAGTATCGTCTAAGGAAAGAAAAGATGTAAAAAAATTAGCGGATATTATAGATATGGAAGTATACACACCTGAGGACTTGACAAAAATGCTTACAGAAGTTGGTTTTAAATCCCAATACCATTTAGACAGAAAAAAACAAATGGTAGTTATTGCTAAAAAATAGATGTGATAAAGAAAGGCAAGGGATAAAAATGAAATATCACAGCTTTTATTTCAATTTATTTAAGCATCCTAAAAAAAAGTTTTACTGGAAAAATACGAAGATAACTATGCCAGAGAAATAATAAAAAAAGAAAAATAATTAATCGAAAATTAATGGTAAATCAAATTTATAATTGATTTCATCTAAGAGAAAGAAGGTGTTTAACTGTGGCTTTATACAAAAGTATATTAATAGGTCTTATGGGTTCATTTTTGATGTTTTTGGGAGACATGACCTTATATTATGATTCAAATGATTACGATGGTAAGGATACTATAAATAATATTATTGGCATAATGAAAAGTGTCAGCATAAAAAGATTATACACTGGTGGTCTTTTAGGTCCAATATGTGCCTTTATATATTGTATAGGATTTTATCATATTGTTTTGGGCATACAAGAAAAGTATTTAAGCGTTGCTTGGTTTGTCTTTTTATTGAATGTTTTTGGCATGATATTAGGGGGCGCTTATCACATTCAATGCGCCTACTTAGGTCTTTTATCAAGATACGAAAACAAAGGAGCTTTTGATGAATTTTTAAAATTTTTAAAATTTCAAGCAAAAATAGTTTTTGGAATTATGGCTTCAGCAAATATAGCAATAACATTGATAATTTTATTTGGACTTACAATATTTCCAAGATGGCAAGCCTTATTTACACCTATATTTCTTTTAATTTTTACTCCTCTTGCTGAGAGATTGCCAAAGGGAATCCATATGCTTATTCGCGGAGGTTGGTTTAACCTAATATATTTTATTTACTACTTATCTTTATTGATAAATTATACTAATATGAATTTGTAAGATTATAAGGCTAGAGATTAAAATTATTATTTTAGTAGACAAAGGGAATTTTATAAAATTAATTATTTAAAGGAGAAAAATTATGAAACAATTAGATTTTATTGATGACAATAAAACAAAAGCTGACTACAAGAACTGGGTTCCTGAAAGTTTGTTAAGGAATTTAATACTTGCAAGCCTTATGGCTTTCGTTCTATTTATAGTGCTTGGCCTCAGTGATTTTGTATTTAGTGGAAGAACTCGTCTAATATGTGCCCTTATTCTTGGGCTTGCAACGTTGATACTTATTTTCTTTGCAAGCTGGATGAGATTTTTATATAGGGCTTTTGATTACAACGGGAAAAGAAAGCTTGCCAAAGTCATAATAGAGGGGACTGCCGACTATGTAAAGATCCCAGATGGTGGCGTGGGACTTGACATCGGATGTGGCAGCGGTGCACTTACCATAGCTTGTGCTAAGAAAAATCCAAAGGCGACTATGGTAGGTTGTGACATATGGAGCGGTTCATATAAAAGTGAATTTTCTAAAAAAGTCTGTGAAAATAATGCAAAATTAGAGGGACTAGAAAATGTGAGATTTGAAGAGGGCAATGCTGTAAAACTTCCCTTTAGGGATGAGAGTTTTGATGCAGTGACAAGCAATTATGTTTATCACAATATTGCAGGGCAAAATAAACAGAAACTTTTACTGGAAACATTTCGTGTACTTAAAAAAGGTGGAGTTTTTGTTATTCATGATTTGATGAGTGGGTCAAGATATGGAGATATGAATAAATTCATTGAAAAGCTGAAAAAAGAGGGCTACCAAGATGTGCAATTAATTGATACAACAAGGGGTCTTTTTATGGGTCACAAAGAAGCCTTATTGTTGGGGCTTCATGGCTCAACTATTCTTATTGGAAGAAAATAATATTTTATATAAACTACTATAAAATATTTTATAAAATTGATTGGGGGGTGCTAGATGAAATATAAGTGTTTTTATTTCTTGTTTTTTAAAAGACCGATGAAAAAAGTTCTTATGGAGAAGTATGATAAAGCATACGCTTCAGAAATTATTAGAAAGAGCGAAAAAGTTTATCGAGAACTTGTAGAAAATATGGATGATATCGGCGAGGATAATCCCATGGCATACAATGAGATGTTTGCCCTTGCCTTTGTTGCTCCATATATAGCAAGTGAGAAAAAAATTCTACCAGAAACCATCCAGGAAATGATGCGTCGTTCTCTTTATTTTGTCAAATGGTATTTTTCCTTGATTGATCTCAATACTAAAAGGGGAAAAGAGGCCAATAAGAAAAATATTCTTAAGTATTACAAGTGGTATACAGAGGAAAAAGAAAAGCTCTATCCAACGTCATTTAAAGTTGATTTTGAAGGGGAACCCTATGAGGGTGCTTGTTATTACAGAATTACTCGTTGTCCCATTTGTGCTTACACAAAGAAGCTGGGTGTCGATGAATTAATGCCCCTGTTTTGTGAACTTGATGAGCTTATGATAAGTCTTCAACATGGAGTACTTCACAGAAAAGATACTATAGCAAATGGAGCGGATTGTTGTGATTATTTTATTACAGGTGATAGAGAATGAACTTGAGTTATAGGAATAAGTATTGGTAAAAACTTATAAATGATTATTAATGGAGGAAAAAAATGAGTTTAATTTATAAAATTGCTTCGACAATAGTAAAACTTGCCGGTGTCAAAAAAATGTTTTTAAAGAACAAGGAAGAGATGCTTGAGTATGCAAAGAAAGAAAATGCAAAGGCGGTATTTGATTTAGATAAGGCAAAGAAAAGGGCGGAGATAAAAAATTACTACCTCATGGACAGAGACGTTATGGGTTACAGGCTCATTTCTTATCAAAAAAATAAGAGCCCAGCCCAAGGAGCAGTCCTATATTTCTTTGGCGGAGGAATGATAACACAACCGGACAAATTAGATTTTGCTTTGTCGGAAAGAATAATGGAACAAATCGGTAAAGACCTTTGGTTTTTATTCTATCCACTTTGCTCGGAAGATGTAAAGATAGACAAGACATACGAAGTTTCCTTTGAAACCTATAAGCTGATGACCGAAACTTATAAGGCTGAAAACATAAGTGTCCTCGGTTTTTCATCAGGAGCTTGCCTATCTATTGGAATATTTCTGCATAACAATGCTTTAGGCAGACCTGTTAAAATGCCCGGCAAAATAATTTCAGTTTCACCCGGTGGCATACCCGATGTATCGCTTGAAGAAAATAAAGACGTATGGGAAAGAGTAAATGCCCTTAACCACAAAGACATAATGATTGAACCTACATATCTTAAAACGGCAAGAGAGATTACAAAAGGCGATAAAGACCTGCCTGAATATATGTTAGACGGAACGGTAGGAGATTTTACCGACTTCCCGAAAACATATTTTTATTACGGCGAAAATGAATGCCTCTATGCCTTTGCTGACGAATTTAAAAAAGCAATGGAAAAATACAAAGCACCGTACGAAATCATTGTAGGCAAAGGAATGTGCCACTGCTATCCCTTGATGAGATTTTTTAAAGAGGGAAGAGAAGCACAAGATGAAATTATCGAATTGCTAAAACAATAGTTGAGGATATAAAATGAAATCACAAGAATTTAAAATGCCTGTTTTTGGAGTTGGACCGATATATGTTATAACTTGTTTATTTCTAACAATACTAGGGACTTATCTGCATCTTAAAGGATATCTATATGCAGGTGAATCAAGCAGGGGAAAAATAATTTTTATTATAATAGGAATTCTTTTAATATTATTCGGTCTATATTTATGGGTGCAAGCAGTTATAGTTCAGAAAATAAATAAAAAAGTAAAAGAAAATAAATTGATTACTATAGGAGTCTATGGCATAGTAAGAAATCCGGTTTATTCAGCGTTCATATTTATATTTACAGGAATTCTTTTTATCGCGGCTAATTATTTTTTATTAATTCTTCCGCTATTTTTTTGGATTTTTCTAACGGTATTGATGAAAAATACTGAAGAAAAATGGTTGAGGAAAAATTTTGGCAAGGAATATGAAATATATTGCAATGAAGTTAATAGGATTATACCGTGGTGTAAAAGAAAAAGTTATTAATTTATCTTTTTAAGTTAATTTTAATGATGTAATAGTAAAAAATTTTAAATTAGATATTTTAATAGAGAGATAAAAAAAAACGGGGAGAAGATATTTCAATCGTCTTTTTTATTTGGACGAACTATTTTGTGTAAGAAATGTTAATGAATTTACTGACATGCAGATAAAAGCATTTTATTCATGAAAAAGAGCTTTTGTTGAAATATAAGGGATTTTTAAATATTTATATAAAAGAAGCAATTTAAATTTTAAGAGAAATTGAAAAGAACATGCTATGTATTTTTTATTAATGATGAACCAAATACCGAGATGATATACTTTGTTTTCGGAAGTATACTTATATTAAAATAACACAAGGAAATATAATCCGACTATGAATTTATTGAAAAATTCATAGAGAATTTAAGGAAAATAACTCATAAATTTCACCCATATTATGAGGGATGATAGATTATATCTTAATATTAACAAAGCATGCAAGAAATATAAAAAAATAAAAAATGCTATATAAAAAATTGAAGGACTTATTGCAACAATTGTGGTTTTATAGATTCTTATAATTCTTATCTCGCCATATTAATTTATCACATCCAAATTCTTAATAATGGCGAAAATAATCTCGCCACTATTGATTTATATACGCCATTTGTAGTATAATGGCGAGAAAGGCGGTGAGTGTTTTGAGAAAGTTTGACTATAAAAAATTATTAAATTTAAATATACCGGCAAAAATGTATGATCTAATAGCAAAGATATATGAGCATAAGGGAAAACAGGAACTCTATGTAGCTAATTTTACAGATGTGCTTGAAAAAATGATAGAAGTGGCAAAAATCCAGTCTACCAAATCATCTAATGCGATTGAAGGAATTTCTACTAATGATACAAGATTAGAAGAATTAATGAATAAAAAGAGCGAACCAAGAAATAGAAATGAAGAAGAAATATATGGTTATAGGGAAGTTTTAGATATTATTCATGAAAACTATGAGAATATTGAATTTACAAAAAATAATATTTTAACTTTACACAATAGATTATATTCCTATTCTGTAGAAAGTCATAAAGGCAAATTTAAGACAATTGATAACAGCATAGTTGAAATGAATTCATTAGGTGAAAAAAAAGTAAGATTTCAACCTGTATCAGCTTTTGAAACAGAAAATTATATTGATAGAGTTATTAATGCTTATGATGAGGCTGTAGATTTAAAAATACCACCCCTCATATTAATTCCAACGGTTATTCATGATTTTTTATGCATTCATCCATTTTCTGATGGAAACGGTAGAATATCACGATTATTAACTCTTCTACTTCTTTATAAAAACGGATTTTTTGTTGGCAAATATATTTCATTAGAAATGATAATTGAAGACACTAAAGACATTTATTATAAAGAATTGCAAGCATCAAGTATAAACTGGCATGATGGAACAAATGACGAATTACCCTTTATAAAATATATGCTTTCGGTTATTTATAAAGCATATAGTGAGTGCGATGAAAGATTCAAGATTATTGGGGAGAAGTCATTAACATCTGCAGAAAGAGTAATGAAAGTATTTGAAAAATCTTTAGAACCCTTATCTAAATCGGATATAGTACTGCTTTGTCCGGATATTTCCCGAAGAACTGTAGAAAGAGCATTAAAAGAATTAAAAGAAAAGGCTCTTATTAAGCAAATAGGAAATGGAAGATCAACTAAATATATTAAAAAATAATGATTTTAGCATCTGTAAAAGCAGGTGCTTTTTATATAGCTGAAATTAGGCACAATGATATTTACATAAAAAATATATTGAAATTGGTCAAACAATAAAACATCTTATCAATTGATGTGTCAAAGATTAAGTTTATTATCTAACGCAAATGAAACGCTTAAGTTATTTGCAGATGACTAAAAAATAAAAAAAAGGATAGTTAAATGCATAATGGAGAGATTGTATTGAAGCAAAAAATTCACACCATACTTTAATAAAAAATTGTAACTATTAAAATTAGAGTCCGCATATAAGTTATTGCAATTACAGAAAAAGAAATATTAATAAGGTCCTCATACTTAATAAGTTCATAGTAACTTAACTTTACTTCTTGTTGACTAAAAAATAATACACAGCCTGTCTTCTATTTTAGATTAGTTATAGCTCTAATATTTTTAATTTTCAATTTCCTAATATGTTAAGCTTAAATTTGGAATTTTCTTATTTTTTTATTTTATATCTTCTATGTTATAATATTAAAAATAAGGGGGACTTATGGAGCAAAATATATATTTAGATAAAGAAAAATTAGAAAATGCGATTGCTACTGCCGACCAATTGGCTCTTTCATTAGATGTCAACGCCTTGCGTCAAAAGATTATTTATTTGAATAAAAAGCAAATGCAACCGGGGTTTTGGGATGATAATGAAAAAGCTCAAAAAGTTATTAAAGAACTTAATTCTTATCAGAATAAAGTCAATCCTTATGATTATATTATTTCTTTAACTGAAGATGCTAATGATCTTATACTTATCATGGAAATGGAAGATGATTATTCATCCTATGATGAATTAGAAAAACTTATAGAAGATATAGAAAAAAAAGTTGAAGCATATAAACTTGAAACTCTTTTAAGCGGTGAATATGATGAAAATGATGCAATTTTATCTATTCATTCCGGAGCCGGTGGAACAGAAGCTCAGGACTGGGCTAGTATGCTTTTGAGAATGTATACGAGATACGCTTTAAATAAAGGCTTTAAAGTTGAAACTTTAGATATATTAAAAGAAGATGAGGCAGGAATAAAATCTGTTACCTTAAAGATATCCGGGCCAAATGCTTATGGGTATTTAAAGGGAGAAAAAGGCGTTCATAGGCTTGTTAGAATTTCACCTTTTGATGCTAATAAAAGACGTCATACTTCTTTTTCTTCTGTAGATGTATTTCCTGATATAGACGGAGATATAGATGTTGAAATTAAAGATGAAGATATTAAAGTTGATACCTATAGGTCAAGCGGGGCCGGCGGACAACATGTTAATACTACTGATTCTGCCGTAAGAATTACTCATATTCCTACAGGGATTGTAGTTCAATGTCAGAACGAAAGAAGTCAAATTCAAAATAGAGAAAGAGCTATGCAAACCTTAAAGGCAAAGTTATTATCACTTGCTGAAGAGGAAAGAAAAGAAAAAATTGAAGACTTGCAGGGTAATTATTCACAAATAGCCTGGGGATCCCAAATCAGATCTTATGTATTTCAACCCTATACCCTAGTCAAAGACCATAGAACAAATTGTGAAGTCGGAGATGTAAACAGGGTTATGGATGGGGATTTGGATTCTTTTATAAATGCTTACCTGCAAAAAAATGCCAAAAAGGAGTAATGATATGAAAGATCTTATTATTGCAATGGATTTCCCAAGTAAAAGTGATAGTGATAATTTTTTAAAAAATTTTAAAAATGAAAGCTTATTTTTAAAAATTGGAATGGAATTATTTTATAAAGAAGGTCCATCCATAGTAAAAGAATACAAGAAAATGGGTCATAAGATTTTTTTAGACTTAAAACTTCACGATATACCAAACACTGTAAAGGGAGCTACTGATTCTCTATTAAATCTTGATGTGGATATGATAAATTTCCATGCAGCAGGTGGAATTAAAATGATGAAGCTTGCAAGCGACTTAATAAGAGAAAGAAAAAAAGATACAATAACTTTAGGCGTCACAATGCTTACTTCAACTGATGAAGAAACCATGCATAGGGAACTTTTAATAGAAAATAATTTACCTTTAAGCCAAGTTGTGTTATCCTATGCAGCCCTTGCCCAAAAAGCAGGCTTAAATGGAGTCGTATGTTCAGCGCTGGAAGTTGAAATGATAAAGAAAAAAATTGGAAATGAATTTATTACAGTAACCCCAGGAATTAGACCTAAGGGATTTGAATCAGATGATCAAAAAAGAATTGTAAGTCCCAAGGATGCTAGAAAATTAGGTAGTGATTATATAGTTGTGGGAAGACCGATAACAAAGGCAAGTAATCCGTTAACAGCTTATAAAAATATTAAAAATGAATTTTTAGGAGAGTAATTAAATTGAAAGAAATAGCAAGAATACTTTTAGATATAAATGCAGTAACATTAAATCCTGATGAGCCCTATACTTGGGCAAGCGGTATTAAAAGTCCTATTTATTGCGACAATAGACTTATTTTATCTTATCCTAAAGAAAGGGATATTGTTGAAAATTCTTTAGTTGACCTTGTAAAAAATAATTTTCCTGCTACTGAATATATTATGGCAACTGCCAGTGCAGGTATAAGTCATGGAGCAATAATTGCAGATAAGATGGGTTTACCAATGGGCTATGTAAGAAATAAGGGGAAAGATCACGGAAAGAAAAACCTTATTGAGGGTAAGATAATTAAAGGGGCAAAAACATTAGTAGTTGAAGATTTGTTTTCTACAGGATCTTCATCTATAGATGCGGCTTTAGCTTTAAAAGATAAGGGATTTGATGTTATAGGTATTATTTCTATTTTTACTTATAATCTAAAAATTGCTGAAGAAAATTTTAAAAAATACAATTTAAAGTTTGCATCTTTAGCAACTTATGATGAACTTTTAGATTTGGCTCTGGAAGTAGGATATATAAAAGCTGAACAGCTTAATAAATTAAAAAAATTTAAGGATAATCCACAGGATCCGTCATGGATGAATAATGGGAATTTCTAATATGTAGTTTTATTAATTTTTTTCGTTCATTTATAACAAAGAAGAGATAAGAATTATTATGAAAAAAGTAAATATCTTAAATAGTGATTTTTTTAATAGAGATACTCTAACAGTAGCTAAAGAATTACCGGGAAAAAATATAATAAGGAACTATTCCGGTATTTTTTTGCGTGCAAAAATTGTTGAAGTTGAGGCATATTTGGGAATAAATGATAAGGCAAGCCATTCATATAAGTCCAGGAGAACTAAAAGAAATGAAGTAATGTATGGTAAAGCCGGTGGAATATATGTATACTTGATATATGGAATGTACTATCTATTAAATTTTGTAACAAAAGATATTAATGAACCCGAAGCAGTTTTAATTAGAGCTGTAGAGCCTTTGGACGGAATGAATTTTATGGCACAAAATAGGTTCGGGGAAAATTATAGGGATTTAAATAATAAGCGAAGAATTAATTTAACAAATGGACCCGGAAAACTTACCAAAGCTTTAGCTATTGATAAAAGCTTAAATGGAAAAGACTTATTTACAGATGAGTTATTTATTGAAGATACTAATAATAAAGAAAAAATTTTTATTGATAAACGTATTGGTATTGATTATGCAGAAGAAGCCAAAGATTATCCTTATAGATTTTATATTGACAATCCTTATATTTCTAAAAAATTGTAAACAAAATTTTAAAAAATGTAGATAATTAATTGATTTTATTTTATAATTAAACATTAGAATATAGAAAGGAATCGACATGATAGAAATTAGGGATCTGTATTTCTCTTATGAAAATGAAGGGGAAAATAAAAATCCAAGAAATGTTATTAACGGAATAAATATTAATATAAGAAATGGAGAATTCATAGCACTTTTAGGTCATAACGGAAGCGGTAAATCAACTTTAGCTAAGCTAATTAACGCATTATATATTCCTAAATCCGGAGATGTTTTGGTCGACGGCTATAATACTAAAGATGAAAAGGATGTTTGGAACATAAGATCTAGAGCCGGAATGGTTTTTCAAAATCCTGACAATCAACTTGTAGCAACAGTGGTAGAGGATGATGTAGCTTTTGGTCCTGAAAACCTAGGGATAGATCCTAAAGAAATTAGACAAAGAGTTGACTCAAGTCTTGAAGCAGTTAATATGGAAGATTACAAAAAAAATGCCCCACACCTTTTGTCAGGAGGACAAAAACAAAGAGTTGCTATTGCCGGAATTTTAGCAATGAGCCCGACATATATTATCCTTGATGAACCAACGGCAATGCTTGATCCCAGCGGTAGAAAAGAAGTTATGGATACAATTCTTAAATTAAATAAAGAACAGGGAAAAACAATTATATTAATTACTCATTATATGGATGAAGCGGCACTGGCTGATAGAATAATTGTCATGGAAGAGGGAAATATTATTCTTGAAGGCACCCCAAGAAATGTTTTTTCACATGTTGAAGAAATTAAGAACATAGGCCTTGATGTACCTCAAGTCACTGAGCTAGCCTATGACTTAGAAAAAGAAGGATTTAAAATAAGAAATGATGTTTTAACAATAGAGGAGCTGGTAGAAGAAATATGTCACTTATAGAAGTAAGAAATTTACATCATATATATTCGCCTAACACTCCTTTTGAAAAGCTTGCTATAAAAAATATTAATTTGGATATTGAATTGGGTGAATTTATTGGTTTAATAGGTCATACAGGGTCTGGAAAATCAACTTTTATTCAACACTTAAACGGATTGTTGATGCCTTCAAAGGGTAGTATTAAGGCTGACAATGTAACTATTACAAATAAATCTCAAAATCTTACAGATTTAAGGAGAAAAATTGGACTTGTATTCCAATATCCTGAATATCAGCTTTTTGAAGAAACTGTAGTGAAAGATATTGAATTTGGGCCGAGAAATTTAGGTTTAAATGATGAAGAAATAAGGAATAGAGCTAAGGAAGCTATGCTTGCCGTTGGTCTTGATTATGAAAAATATAAAAACCGTTCACCTTTTGAACTTTCCGGAGGTTTAAAGAGGAGAGTTGCAATTGCCGGAGTTTTATCTATGAAACCAAAAGTTTTAATTCTTGATGAACCAACTGCAGGTCTTGACCCAAGAGGGCGTGATGAAATTTTAGCTGAAATTAAACAAATTCATAGGCAAGGAAATATTACTATAATTTTAGTTTCACATTCCATGGAAGACGTTGCAAAAATTGCAAGTAGGATTATTGTAATGGAAAAGGGATGCCTGTTAATGGATGATGAGCCCAGAAAGATTTTTGCAAGAGAAGATGAACTGAAAAAAGCCGGTCTTGGAATACCACAAATCACATCATTTTTGAGAGCATTAAAAAAGAGAGGTATAAATATAAATACTGATTGTATTACTGTAGAGGAAGCTAAAGAAGCATTAAAAGAATACTTAAGGAGTAAAAATGTTTAAAGATATAACCATTGGACAATATTTTCCGGGTGAAAGTATTGTTCATAAATTTGATCCAAGATTAAAAATCATCACAATGATTTTTTTTATAATAACTTTATTTTTTATAAGTACATTTGCTCCCTATATATTTGTAGCTTTATACTTATTAGTTATTATAAAAAATGCAAAATTGCCTTTAAATTTAGTTTTAAAAGGTATAAGACCGCTTAGGTGGATTTTGTTGATAACATTTGTTATTAATATTTTTTTCTTACCCGGAGAGCCGCTAATAAGTTTTGGCATCCTAACTATTACAAAAGAAGGATTAAAAACAGCTTTACTAATGGCTATTAGACTAATTTTTTTAGTATTGGGAACAAGTTTATTAACTTATACAACTTCACCTATTGAACTTACCGATGGAATAGAAGCCCTTTTAAATCCTATGAAAAAAATTGGAGTGCCCAGCCATGAAATTGCTATGATGATGACTATAGCTCTTAGATTTATTCCTACTCTTATAGAAGAAACTGATAAAATTATGAAGGCACAAATGGCAAGGGGAGCTGATTTTGAATCAGGTAATTTAATAAAAAGAGCTAAGAATTTGGTGCCTTTATTAGTACCCCTTTTTATTAATTCATTTAGAAGAGCGGATGAATTGGCAATAGCTATGGAAGCAAGATGTTACAGAGGCGGAGCAGGAAGGACAAAAATGAAAATTTTAGTTCTTGAAAAATATGATTATGCTTTATTTATCGGAAATTTAATATTTTTCTTAATACTGGTTCTTGCAGTAAAACTATGAATATATTAATAAAAATTACTTATGATGGTACTAAGTATCATGGTTATCAAATACAAAAAAATGAAAAAACAATTGAGGGTGAATTGACTCGTGCTGTTTCTGAAACCCTAAAAAAACCCACAAAAATATATTCAGCAGGAAGAACTGATAAAGGAGTGCACTCCTTGGGTCAGTTTGCTAATTTCTATGCTGAAACTACAATAGATTTGGGAAATCTTCCCAGAGTAATAAACTACCATTTACCTGAGGATATCTCAGTTGTTAGTGCAAAAAAAGTGTCAAACGATTTTCATGCCAGATTTTCAGCTAAGAAAAAAATTTATCGCTATATTATTTATAATTCCAGATATAGAAATGCACTTTTTTATAATAGGACTTACCAGTATCCTTTTGAATTAAATTTGGAAACTATGAAAAAATCTTTTAATTATCTTATTGGAGAAAGGGACTTCGTTTCATTTATGGGTAGAGATGCTATCGTAAAAGATACTGTTAGAACGATATATTCAATTAGTATAAGTAGTAAAAATGACTTCCTATATTTTGATTTTGTAGGAAAATCTTTCTTAAAAAATATGATAAGAATTATTATGGGAACAGCCATTGAAATAGGCAGAGGTAAATACCCGCCAATTTATATGAAAGAAGTTTTAGAGAATAAAAAAAGAAAAAATGCAGGACCAACTGTACCGGCTTGCGGATTATATCTAATGAATGTGATTTATTAATTATATTAATGGTTTAGATAAATTATTAAATTTAAAAATAATCAACAGTGTATTCAAGCTACCAAATATGACAATATTAAAATAATACATGTGATTTATATTTTAAAATTTAGAAGAATTCAATTTTTTAAAGATAAAATTTTTTTCATGGAGTTCTAAACTTGATATCAAGGAATTTTTTTCTACGATTGTCCTGCTTAGGGCTTTTTTTCTTTTGCAATTAGTCTATAAGAAATAGCAAAATATGCAAAGAAATTTATCTAAAAAAATTTTAAAATTTTCATAAAAATACTATATCATAAGTTCATATTATGCTATAATATTTAAAAATAAGATATATTAATTTAGAAATATTTACACTTAGTTAATTATAAGGTGATCTTTATAATTTGAGTAACTATTTTTAAATGATACATTGATTTTTTATAAAAAAAAATATATACTTTAAAAAATAGCTTTATTAGTGTACTGATTTAGCTAAGTTAGGAGGTACAGTATGATTGAAAAAGTCAATAGTTTTGTTAATGGTATAGTATGGGGTTGGCCAATGTTAATTCTTTTAGTTGGATGCGGAATTATTTTCACTTTCCGCTTGAATTTTATTCAACTGAGAAAATTTGCCTTTACTATGAAAAATACATTATTTAAAGCGTTTAAGAAAGATAATAGCGCTAAAGAGGGTGAACTAACAGCATTTCAAGCAGTTTCAACGGCTTTGGCGGCAACAGTGGGTACCGGAAATATTGCCGGAGTTGCTTTGGCTATAGCTACAGGTGGACCAGGAGCTGTATTCTGGATGTGGTTGTCTGCATTTTTTGGAATGTGCACAAAGTTTGCAGAAGTTGTTCTTGCAGTTACTTTTAGAGAAAGAAGTGCTAATGGAGAATATTCCGGCGGACCAATGTACTATATAAAAAATGGACTTAAATTACCATGGCTTGCATATTCATTTGCATTTTTTGGAGCCTTTGCTTCTTTTGGGATTGGTAATATGACTCAATCAAATGCAATTTCCCAAACCATGAATACAACTTTCCATGTTGACACTAAAATAACAGGAATTATTTTAGTCATCCTTACGGGAATAGTTGTTATTGGTGGAATTAAGAGAATAGCCTTAGTTACAGAAAGATTAGTACCTTTTATGTCAATATTTTATATTATTGGTGGGCTTGTGGTTTTAGCTTTAGAAGCTGATAAGATACCAGGAGCTTTTGCATTAATTTTTAAGTCTGCCTTTAAACCGGAGGCTGCTTTAGGGGGAGCTTTGGGAGTTTCCTTAAAATTAACTATGAAGATGGGAATTGCAAGAGGAGTATTTACAAATGAAGCAGGTTTAGGTTCTGCTCCTATAGCCCATGCCGCTTCAAATACAGATCACCCGGTTAGACAAGGTTTATGGGGGATTTTTGAAGTATTTACAGATACAATTATTGTTTGCTCAATAACTGCACTAACGATATTGACATCAGGACTTTGGAACAGTGGGCTTGAAGGAGCTGATTTAACTGTAGCTGCTTTTGAAAGCGGATTTACAGGAGCCAAATATATTGTTTCAATAGGATTATTGTTATTTGCATTTTCAACTACATTAGGTTGGGCATATTATGGAGAAAAATGTTTTAAATTTTTAGTAGGAGATAAAATTGGAAAATATTATAGGTTTTTATATGTACCGACTTGTTATTTAGGAGCAACGGGAAGTTTACAACTGATGTGGAATATTTCCGATACCTTAAATGGTCTTATGGCTATACCAAATTTAGTTGGGTTAATCTTACTATCAAAAGTTGTTGTTATTTTAACAAAGGATT
The DNA here is from genome assembly GCA_902489255.1 of uncultured Peptoniphilus sp. Lineage (GTDB taxonomy): Bacteria > Bacillota > Clostridia > Tissierellales > Peptoniphilaceae > Peptoniphilus_A. The sequence continues at coordinate 50,489 of CABTZF010000001.1, forward strand.
TCTTTAAAAATCCCGATTATATTAGAGAAAGTCCAAATGAATATTTAAACATATTACCGGAGAAGTATAAATTTTAGTAAAGCATGTTGAAAATATTTTTTAAATTTTGGATACTAGAGGACTAAACCCTTAGGCTTAAAGATTAAATTAGGGAAATGCCGATGCTTAAATCTCACTTTTACAATTTTAAAATGATATGGAAGCTATAATAGTAATTAAACTAAATAACAATTTATAAGCATTGCAATTTTTCTATATTGTTAAACCCTAAGGGTTTTCTATACCATAAGTTTTTTATCCACTAAAAATAGTGGATATTTTTTTATTAAATGACTTTTATAATTAGTAGGGAAATAGTATAAGTTTTTTATTTAATAAATTGAGATAATTGCAAATGACTTTATAAAATGCTTTTATTTAACATATACTCTTGTATTAATATGATTGTAATTATAAAAATAATGTTAAGGAAATTGAAATATAAATATTATATAAAATCTTTGGAATTATTTGATAAAGCTGCATAAATTGATATTGAAAGGTAAATTTGGTATAATATAAAAAATTGGAGGTGGACTTATGGATAACAAGTATTTAATTGATGATAGCTCCGTTGAAGGAAATGTTAAAATTTCTGATGAAGTAATTGAAACAATCGCTTCCGTTGCAGCTGAAAAAGTTGAAGGCGTGGTTAAAATGCAAACAAACTTAAAATCGCAAGTAACTGATATTTTTTCTGTTAAGAATCCTAATAGAGGGGCAAAGGTTAATGTTGGAGAAAAAGAAGCACTTGTTGATATATATATTACTGTAGAATATGGCAGGAAAATAGTTGAAATTTGCAAGAAAGTTCAAGAAGCTGTAAAAGAAGCTATTGAAAATATGACTGATTTATCTGTAATGGAAATCAATGTTCACGTAACAGGTATTGCTATTGAAAAGAAAGACAAAATAAGGGTATAAGAGATGGGAAGAAAAAAGGCAAGAGTAGGAGCTATGCAAGTTCTATATTCAATGGAACTTAATAAGGATTTTTCTGATATTAGCCTTGAAACCTTTTTCGAAAACTATGAATTTACAGAAGAGGAGAAGTCTTATATAAGTTCTGTTATTAAAGATTTAGTAAAAAAAATTGGACTTGTTGATGAAGTCCTTTCTAATAATTTAGAAGGTTGGACTTTGCCTAGGCTTGCAACTGTTGATAGGGAGATTTTACGCATTGCTGTTTATGAATTTCTATATAGAGATGACATACCTATTGAAGTTTCTATAAATGAAGCTGTTGAAATTGCAAAAAATTATTCTTCTCCGGAATCGCCAAAATTTATTAATGGTATATTGGCATCAATTTTTAAAAACTTAAATTATGAAAGCAATAAAAGTTAAAGAACTGAATGCATATTTAAAAAAAATTGTATCTATGGATTTTCTCCTAACCGACATAGTAGTTGAAGGAGAAATTTCTAATTTTAAAATACACGAAAATGGCAATATATATTTTTCACTTAAGGATGATTCTAGTAGAATCAACGCTATAATTTTTTATAAGGATACATCAAACTTAGATTTTAATATTGAAAATGGGCTAAAAATTGTTGTTAGGGGTTCAGTAAATTACTATGAGAAGGACTCTCAGATAACTTTTTTCGTAAGTGAAGTAATATCTCACTCGTCAGGAAATTTGTTTAATGATTATTTAAGATTAAAACAAAAACTAGAATCAGAAGGACTCTTTAATCCATGCCATAAAGTTGAAATACCGGTATTTCCAAAAACAATCGGCGTTATTACGTCGTCTTCGGGAGCGGCAGTAAGAGATATTGTAAATATGATTAGGTTAAGAAATAATTTAATAAATATTATTATTTATCCAAGTTTAGTTCAAGGACCTGATGCACCGGAAGATTTAATTGGCGGAATAGAGTATTTTAATAGTAGAAAAAACATTGATCTTATAATCCTAGGTAGAGGCGGCGGCAGTTTTGAAGACTTATTCTGCTTTAATGACGAATCTTTAGCAAGAGCTATATATAATTCTAAAATACCTATTATTTCAGCAGTGGGTCATGAGATAGATTACTCTATTTCTGATTTTGTCGCAGATATGAGAGCGGCAACGCCAACAAAAGCAGCTGAAATTGCAACAATAAGTAAAAGAGAAATTGAAAATAAATTGCATAATTCTTTAAAAAGTTTAAACACTAATATCACTGATACAATAGTTAAAGACATAAATAGATTAAAATCACAAGCATATTTACTTAAAATATTATCCCCACAAAGTACAGTTAAACTTAATAGAGATAATATCTTAAATACTTTTAACAAATTAAATTTTTTAATGTCTAATTTAATTAATAAAAATGCAAATTTTCTTAGAATTTCGCACAAGACCTTAAACCTATATGATTTTAAAATAGAAGCCAGAAAAGAAAGTCTTGATTTTTTAAGAAAAAAACTAATGTTATATTATTATCAAAAAAATAAATTTTTAAAAAACAAATTAGACCACTATTTAAAGTTAATTAATTACAGCATCAATAATAAATTAAAAGTTGAGTACACTAGAATTTCTGAAGCAAAATGCTTCTTTATAAATTATAAAATTAGGGACAGGATAGAAAAAAATCATATAATCTTAAAAGATTTAGGGTTAACATTATCAAAAATAAGCCTTTCAACAATTTTTATGGAAAATATAAATTATTTAACTAATAAAAAATCTATGTTAAATTACTTAATGCTAAGTGAGCTTAATAGTAAAAGGAATTATTTAAGTTTACTTAATTACAAATTAAAAAAAATATATAATGATCTTAATAAGATTAATATTTATTTAGAAAATGGTCAAATGCTTAAAGATATAAGACAGTTATCTAAGGGAGCAAAGGTTAAAATTTTTTTAAAAAACGGTTATGCCAAAGCTGAAATTAAAGAAATCGAGGAAAAATATTATGGAAAATGATTATGAGAAATCTTTTAATGAACTTGAAGCTATTATTAAAGATTTAGAATCTAATAATATCAGTTTGGAAGAGTCTATAAAAAAATATGAAAGGGCTATTGAATTATATAGACATTTGGATAATATTCTTAAGGATTATGAAGGTAGGGTCAACACAATAATTAAGGATAATAAAGATGTATTAAAAGGTAATTGATATGGAAAAATTTGAGGAATTAAGTTCTATTATCGGTGAATTGGATTCATATTTAAGTAATACCTTTACTTATGTAGATGAATCTCTGGCAAAAATTTATGAGTCAATGAAATTCTCCCTATTTTCAGGGGGTAAACGAATACGCCCTTTACTTGCAATAATTACCTATAATGAATTGTGCGAAGATCCAAAGTTAGATAAGATTCTTCCATTTGCAGCAGCCTTGGAGATGATTCATACTTATTCTTTAATACACGATGACTTACCATCTATGGATAATGATGACATAAGACGAGATAAACCAACCAACCATAAAGTATATTCAGAAGCTATAGCCATTTTAGCAGGTGATGGTCTACTAAATATGTCTATGGAAGTTTTAGCTAAATATATGGAAAGTTTAGAAGATATGGATGAGTTGAAAAAATGTTTAAAAGCAACAAAATTCATATATAATTCCTCAGGTGTTTTAGGAATGGTTGGCGGTCAATTATTAGATATAGATAATAATGTTGAAAAATTTAACCAAGAAATTTGTGAAGATATGTATAGTTTAAAAACGGCAGCTTTATTAAAAGCTTCGATAATTACCGGTGCTATTATTGCGGGCTCTGATTCTGAAGTTATCTCAAAGCTTAAAGAATTCGGTCAATGTGTTGGACTTGCTTATCAGTATAAGGATGACTTATTGGATATGGACAAGGATTCAAAAAACTGCAAAAATACAATGCTTAAATTTAAATCAAAAGATGAGATTGAGGATGACATAGAAGCTTTAACCAAACAGGGCATAGAAGCAATTGCAAATATTAATTTTAAAGATGAAATTTTAAAAGAATTTTGTATGGAATTAATTAAGAGGGATTTTTAATGGCAAAAATTAGGGCTGATTTATTGTTAGTTAATAAAGGTTTGGCTCCTTCCAGAGAAAAAGCTAAAAGAATAATTATGGAGGCGAAAGCTTTTATTGGAACTAATAGAATTGAAAAGCCCGGAGAGCTCCTTGATGAAGATACTGATATAAAAATAAAATCAAATGCTATTGAATTTGTATCAAGAGGCGGCTATAAATTAAAAAAGGTGCTTGAAGACCATAACATAGATTTAACAGATAGAATATGTATAGATATCGGAGCTTCAACCGGCGGATTTACAGATTGTATGCTTAAACATGGGGCAAAAAAAGTTTATGCAATAGATGTGGGTTATAATCAGTTAGCTTATAAATTAAGAACGGATTCAAGGGTTATTGTTATGGAAAGATGTAATATAAGGCATCTTGACAAAGACAAAATTAAAGAAAAAGTTAGCTTTATTTCAATAGATGTTTCTTTTATTTCATTAGAACTTGTTTTACCTAAGGCTCTTGAGCTTGCCGATGAAAAATGTGAATTTGTTGCCCTAATAAAACCACAATTTGAAGCAGGAAAAGAAAAAGTTGGAAAAGGCGGTATTGTAAGAGACTGTAAAGTTCATCTTGAAGTTTTAAAAAAAATTTGCGACTGTGCGAAGACACTAAACTTAAATATTAAGGATATATGTTATTCACCGATTACAGGAACAAAGGGAAATATTGAATTTTTAATTTACATGGATAATTATTCAAATCATTCAGATAGTTTTGATTTAAATCATATAGTAAAAGAAGCTCGGGATAATTTAAAGAAGTAATGGTGAAATATGCTATTAGAATTAAGAATTGAAAATTTTGCAATCATTGAAAATATGACTATTAATTTTGATAAGGGCTTAAACGTTATTACCGGAGAAACCGGTAGCGGTAAGTCCATTATTATTGATGCCCTGGGTATGGTCTTAGGCGGACGAGCAAGTAAAGATATAATAAAAACCGGTGAGGACTCATGTCATATTGAAGCTGTATTCGCAATATATGATGAAAACATTAAAAATTTGTTAATTGATATGGGCATAGGTGAGGATGATTATTTTGTTATTACTAAGGATATAAATATAAATGGTCCAAGTATTACACGAATAAATAATAGGGTCGTTACATCAGTCACTCTCACAAATATTGTAGCAAAAATTATAGATATATTTGCTCAACACGAGTCAATGTCCTTAATGAATCAAGAAAGTCAAAAATATCTTTTAGATAGTTTTGGAAATAAGAAACATATAGAAAATTTACTTACCTTAAAATCTTTAGTTAAAGAAATAAACACTCTGACCAAAGAATATGAAGAAAAGATAAGCTCATCAACCAATAAAGAAAGGGAGATTGACTTATTAAATTATCAAATCACAGAAATTAATGATGCCAGACTTTCTTCTTATGATGAAGAGGAATTAGAAGAAGATTATTTGAAATTGAATAACATTACTAGTTCCATAGATTCCTTATCAAAAGCCTTAAATATATTAAAATCTAATTTTTCTGATTTTAATATAGAAGATGCCTTAGATAAATCTTTAGTTGAAATTAATAGGGTTTTAAAATTCAATAGTGATCTTAAAACTGATTATGAAGAACTTGAAGACATAAGATACAGAATAAAATACATAAATGGGAATATAGAAAGTTATATGAACTCATTAGAGTTTGATGGTGAAAAATTACATAATTTAGAAGAGAGATTAAATTTAGTAAATAAGTTAAAAAGTAAATATGGTAAGACCATAGAGGAAATAAATTCTTTTCTTGCAAAGAGTCAAGATAGGCTTGATTTTTTAGAAAATTCTGAAAATAAGATTGAAGAACTAAAGAATATAATAAAAGAGAAAAAAGATAAAGCCATAGAAATGGCTAAGGAAATTAGTGAAGCCAGAAAATTATTAGCAGATGATTTGAAACATAAAATATCTAAAGAACTTCAAGAATTAAATATTAAAAATGCAAAATTTAAAATTGATATTAAAGAGAAAGAATTATCTTATGACGGCATTGATAATATTGAATTTATGATTTCAAGTAACTTAGGAGAAATTTACAAGCCTATTTCAAAAATTGCTTCAGGCGGAGAAATGTCAAGGCTTATGCTTGCATTTAAAAGTATTATAGCTAATAAGGATAATATTGAAACTTTAATTTTTGATGAAATAGATACAGGAATTAGTGGAAAAACGGCACAGATTGTAGGTAATAAAATAAAGAAACTTTCTAAGGGTAGACAGATTATTGTTATTAGCCACTTGCCACAGATAGTTTCGCTTGCAGATAGTCAGTTTTTAATAGAAAAAAAAGTTGATAATAATAAAACTCTATCAACAATAAAAAAATTGTCTATAGAGGAAAGAGTTCTGGAATTAGCTAGGCTTATTGGAGGCATTAATATAACGGATGCATCTATGAATGCAGCTAAAGAAATGTTAGGGGTGAAAGAAATTGAGTCAGATTGAACAGACCATGAGTTCTCAAAGTATTTATGAGGGAAGAATTCTTAATTTAAGAGTTGATACTGTTGAAATGGATGGAAAAAAATATACAAAAAGGGAAATAGTTGAACATGCTCCTGTTGTTTGTATTTTAGCACTTACTGAAGATAATAATATTTTAATGGTTAGGCAATTTAGAAAGGCAGTTGACAAAGAATTATTGGAATTGCCAGCAGGTTTTGTAGAAATTGATGAAGAGCCGGTGGAGGCTGCAAAAAGAGAATTAGAGGAAGAAACGGGCTATTATTCTCATAAGTGTGAATATATAAGTGAATTTTACACATCTCCGGGGTTTTGTAATGAAAAAGTATATCTTTTTTTTGCAGAGGATTTAGAAAAAAGAGAACAACATTTAGATGATTGCGAAAATTTAACATTTGAAAAAATACCTTTTGATGATGTTTTAAAACAAGTAAAAGTCGGAGATATTATTGATGCAAAAACAATATTGGGGATTTTATTGTATAATAATTTAAGAGGACGATATGAATAAAATTGAGGAAGCTGCTGTTGACTTTATAAAAAGAAAAATAAACGGTAATTATGAAATTGCTATTATTTTGGGTTCAGGTCTTGGTAACTTTGCAGATATAATAGAAAATAAAAAAATATTGGAATATAAAGATATACCGGGTTTTTCTGCTTCTACTGTCAAAGGACATGATGGCAAATTAATTTTTGGAGAAATTAATAATAAAAAAATAGTAGCTATGAAAGGAAGGATTCATTATTATGAAGGATTGGGAATCGATCAAGTTGTCTTTCCTATAAAAATTTTAAGCCAACTAGGAATCAAAAATTTAATTGTAACCAATGCAGCAGGCGGTGTAAATAAATCATTTAAAGCTACAGATTTAATGTTAATTACAGATCATATAAATTTTGCAGGTATTAATCCTTTAGTTGGACCTAATGATGAAAATGGTCCAAGATTTCCTGATATGACATATGCTTATGACAGAAAACTTCAGGAATTGGCAAAAAAAACCGCCAAAGATATTAATGTTGATCTTAAAGAAGGAATTTATATGTTTTTTACAGGTCCCAGTTACGAAACTCCTGCCGAAGTAAGAATGGCAAAGATTTGTGGAGCTGATGCAGTAGGTATGAGTACGGTACCTGAAGTAATTGTAGCAAGACATAGAGGCATTAATGTATTAGGCATATCCTGTATAACTAATATGGCTGCAGGATTAATAAATAAGTCACTTGATCATGAAGAAGTAGTTAAATCTGCAAGTATAGTAGAAGAAAAATTTCAAAAGCTTATTAGCGGTATTATTAAAAATATATAAGATGAATAATATTGATTTAAATTATTTTATAATAAATTTATTAGCCCTATTAATAGTAATTATTCCTCATGAGATTGCCCATGGATATGTTGCTTATCTTTGTGGCGATAAAACATCCAAAGATGATGGAAGGATTTCTCTAAATCCACTTAAACACATAGATCCAATTGGTTTAATTTTTATGATTTTGTTTAAATTTGGATGGGCAAAACCGGTGCCGATTAACCCTTCAAACTTCACTAAGAATAAAAAGTTTTCTATTTTTGCTGTATCTATCGCAGGTGTTTTTGTAAATTTGTTAATGGGATTTATAGTAGGAATTTTTTTTGTATATTCGTATTATAAAAATTTATTTGTAACGCCATTGGTTCAATCTGTTTTTTGGTACTCAATAATGCTTGGATTATTTAATTTAGTGCCCTTGCCTCCCTTAGACGGTTCTAAGATAGTGGTAAGTTTATTACCGGATAAGTATCAACATTTTTTTTATAAGTATGAAAGATATTTTTACATAATACTTGTACTGTTACTTTTTTCCGGTAAAATAGCAGAATTTATTAGCCCGATTATAAGTATTATTATGGATAATATTCTAAAAATAGGAGTTAAGATATGGGGTATAATATTGTATTAGAAAGATATCAAGGTCCATTGGATTTGTTATTGGATTTAATTAAAAAAAATGAAATTGATATATATGATATACCTATATTTAAAATCACCGAACAATTTTTAGATTATATGGATAAGGCAAGTAAAATAAATTTAGAGTTAACAAGTGATTTCATACTTATGGCATCCACACTTTTAGAAATTAAGTCTAAAATGCTTTTGCCAAAAACTAAATTGACAGAAGATGATGAGGAACCGGAAGATGCTAGAGAAGAATTGGTAAAAAAACTTTTGGAATATGAAAAGTATAAAGAAATTACAAATGTATTAAAGCTTAATGAAGAATATGAAACAAAGGCCTTATATAGGCTCAAAAGTGATTTTTTTGAATTTTCACAATATGAACTTTTAAAAGATTCAAATATTGACGATTTATCAAAATCTTTTTTAAATATTTTAAAAAGAAATGCAAATAAACAAGTAAAAAGTATTTATAGAGAATCATTTTCTATTGAAGCGGCTACAGATATTTTAATAAATATATTAAACAAAGAAAATAAATTTTATTTTACTAAATTAATTAATGAATACCCTTCAAGGGAAGAATTAATTAGTTTTTTCTTGGCTATGCTGGAGCTAATAAAAATTAATTTTATAAATGCGAAACAAAAAAATAATTTTTCAGATATATTAATCAGGGTAAGGAATGTTAATGACTAAAGATAAAATAAAATCAGTTATTGAATCATTGCTTTTTTTATGGGGAGATTCAATTTCAATTAAAGATATTGAAAAATGCTTAAATGTAAAAAAAGATGAATTAAAAATAATATTAGAAGAAATGAAACTTGAATATGAGAATGAGTCAAGAGGCTTGCGTTTACTTGAAATAAATGATTCATATCAAATTTCGACAAAGCCTGAGAATTATGAATATATTAAAGACTTTGTAAAAGAAGGCAATGAAAAGAATCTTACAAAGCCATCACTTGAAACCTTGTCGATAATTGCTTACAAGCAACCTGTAACAAAAATAGAAATTGAAGAGATAAGAGGAGTAAATTGCGATTCTACTATTAAAGGATTATTAGACAGTTCTTTAATAGAAGTGGCCGGGACCTTAGATAAGATAGGTCACCCGAATTTATATGTAACTACAGATTTTTTTCTGAAAAAATTTGGAATTAAAAACCTGGACGAGCTTCCAAGACTAAAAGATTAAAGGTGATATAAATGAGGCTTCAAAAATATATGGCCCATGCAGGGGCCGCATCAAGAAGAAAATCTGAAGAATATATAAAGGACGGTAGGGTAAAGGTAAATGAAAAGATTATTACTGATATGGGAGTAGAAATTGATCCGGATAAGGATAGAATTTATCTTGATGGAAAAAAATTAACTTTAGAAAAGAAAAAAATTTACTTAATTTTAAATAAACCTGTAGGAGTTGTAACTACAAATAGCGATGAAAAGGGAAGATTAAATGTTGTTGATTTAATTGATGTTGATAAAAGAATATACCCTGTCGGCAGATTGGATATTGACACCACAGGCTTAGTATTATTAACTAATGATGGAGAACTTGCCAATATATTAATGCACCCAAAAAATAAAATTACTAAAACTTATATCGCTACAGTTGAAGGCACCCCAAATTCCAAAGAGTTAAATCTTTTAAGGAATGGCTTAAATATAAGAGATTTAAAAACTTCTAAGGCACAAGTTAAGATATTAAAAAATTTTCAAAATGATTCAATAATAAAAATAAGCATCCATGAGGGGAAAAATCATCAAATTAAAAGAATGTTTGCATACATTGGCCATAGGGTTAAAAAATTAAAAAGAATTTCAATAGGAAATATTAAACTTGACGGGCTTGAAATTGGTAATTATAGATACTTAAATGATGAAGAAATAAACTATTTAGAAGGACTAAAATGATTGCAAAAGAGAAATATAATGAAATAGTAGATGAAATTTTAAAAAATGAATTTAAGGGAAAAACTGCCATAGATGCAACTATGGGTATGGGTTATGATACAGAAAAACTATTAAAAACTGTTGGAGAAAATGGTAAAGTCTATGCCTTTGAGATTCAAAATCAGGCAGTAGCATATTGCAAAAATAAATTTAGCACAACTAATAATTTAGAAATTTTGGAAGTTAGTAATGAATATATTGACGTTATTGACAATTTTGATTTAGTAATTTATAATCTCGGTTATTTGCCGGGCTCTGATAAAAAAATTACCACCACAGCTATGACCACAGTTATTTCTCTTTCCAAAGCAACAAACCTTATGAATGTAGGAGGGGTAATAATTGTTGTGTCTTATTTAGGACATAAAAATTCAGAAGCAGAAAGAGAAGCGGTTGAAAAATTTTTAAAATCTCTTGACCAAAAGCAATTCATTGTAGAAAAAAGAGAATTTTTCAATCAAATAAATAATCCTCCCATAGTTTATATAGTGGAGAAGAAAAATTGAAAATAGGCGTAATAGGTGGTGGCCCTTCTGGCATGATGGCTGCATTTGCGGCTGCTGAAAAAAATCAAGTAGTTTTATATGAAAAGAATGAAAAACTTGGAAAAAAACTTTTTCTAACCGGCAAGGGAAGATGTAATTTAACAAATTATACAGAAGTCAAGGATTTTTTTAAGAATATAGTGAGAAATAAAAAATTTGCTTATTCTTCTATTTTTACTCTTGATCCTTTTATGACTATTTCTCTTTTTGAATCTTTTGGGATTACTTTAAAGATAGAAAGGGGAAATAGGGTCTTTCCAAAGTCTGATAAGTCTTCAGATGTAATAAAAGCATATGAAAAAATGTTGGAATCAAGAAAGGTTAAAATTCTTTTGAATAATGAAGTTAAAAGCTTGGAAAAGAAGGATAAATTTATTATAAATAATAAAGATAAGTTTGATAAAATTATTATAGCAACAGGAGGAGTTTCATATAAATCAACGGGATCTACCGGGGATGGATATGAATTTGCCAAATCCTTTAATATAAATTTGGTTGAAAGAAAACAAGCCTTATGTGGAGCCTTAACAAATGAACCTCTTGACTTAAGTGGACTCAGTTTAAAAAATGTTTCAGTAAGAGCTGAAGATTCAGGCAAAATAATTTGTGAAGAATTTGGAGAAATGTTATTCACCCATTCTGGAGTTTCAGGTCCTATAATATTAACCTTATCCAGCAAAATAAACAGATTAAAGAATATCAAGCTATTCCTTGATTTAAAGCCGGCTATGAATTATTTAACTTTAGATAGAAGAATATTAAGAGATTTTGAAAAGTATTCAAATAAGGAAATTAAAAATGCCTTGATTGATCTTTTACCAAAGGATTTAATAACATATGTGCTTTTAAGAGCAAAAATTCCAGATAATAAGAAAGTCAATCAAATAACAAAAGAAGATCGTCAGTCCCTTATCAAAATAATAAAAAATTTTGATTTAGATTTTAAAGAACTTGAGGACATTGATAGGTCAATTATTACCAGTGGGGGAATTGATACTAGAGAGGTTAATCCTCATACAATGGAAGCTAATAAAGTTAATGGACTTTATTTTGTTGGGGAAGTTTTAGATATGGATGCTTTAACTGGTGGTTTTAATATCCAATTAGCTAATTCTACAGGATATTTATGTGGTATAAATATTAATGACTAATAAATAATATTATTTTATACTTTGAAAAAATATATTTTTGGGGGTACAAATGCAAATTGCTATAGATGGGCCGGCAGGGAGCGGAAAATCAACAATAGCTAAAAGGCTTGCGGAAAGATTAAATATTGAATACATTGACACGGGTGCTATGTATAGAGCAATAACATTAAAATTAAAGAATGTGGAAAAGGAAGACTATAAAAAAGTTTTAGACAAAACTAATATTGACTTTAAAAACAATAAAATATTTTTAGATGGTGTGGATGTAAGTAATTTTATTAGAGATCCTGAAATTTCAAAACTAACTTCTGATATATCAAAATTGCCGGAAGTAAGAGAAAAGCTTGTTATAATTCAAAGGAATATTGCTAAAAATAAATCAGTTGTGATGGAGGGTAGAGATATTTCTACTGTTGTTCTTCCGGAAGCTGATTATAAATTTTATCTAAGTGCTGGCGAAGAAATTAGGGCAAAGAGAAGAACCTTACAACTATTAGAAAGAGGATTACCGGCAGATTATGAAAAAATACTAAAAGAGATTAAGGATAGGGATAAAAATGACATTAATAGAAAAAATTCTCCTCTAAAAGTTGCTGAAAACGCAGTTATAATAGATTCTTCTAAACTAAATATTGATGATACAGTCAGCTTAATGCTTTCATATATAAGGTGAATTATGTATAAGTTATTGCGAACAATTTTTCATATTTTTTTTAAATTAATTTATAGGGCTGAGGTTATTGGCAGAGAAAACATACCGGAAACCAATAAGCTTATCATTATTGCTAATCATAAAAGCAATTTTGATCCGATTTTTATATCAGCTTTTTTTAATAGACAAATATACTGGATGGCTAAAGAAGAATTATTTAAAAATAAACTTTTTGGTAACTTTATTTCAGCTTTGGGAGCTTTCCCAATTAATAGATTCGGTGTTGATATAAAAGCTATTAAAACAAGCTTGAGTCATATAAAAAATGGAGAGGTTTTGGGAATTTTTCCTGAAGGAACAAGGGTAAATGAGAAAAATTATTCAATAGTGAAAGCCGGAACATCAATTATAGCTCATAAATCAAAAGCATTAGTTCTGCCGGTTTATATAGATGGTAATTATAAACTATTTTATAAAATGAGACTTATATATAAAAAGCCAATAGATTTATCAAACTTTAGTAAACTTACAAATGAAGAATACGAGATTATCTCAAGGAATATGATGAGAAGAATATATGGAGATGAAGAAGTTGAAAGTTTACCTGGCTGATTATCTTGGATTTTGCGGTGGAGTCAAGAGAGCTGTAAATATGGCTTTTGAAGCTGCAGATAAGGACGTTTATTCCTTAGGAGATATAGTTCATAATGAAAGTGTTGTCAATAGTCTAAAAAAACTTGGAGTAAGAGCTACCGAAGATACAGATATAAAAAATTCTAAAGTTATTATCAGAAGCCATGGAGTTCCAAAGGAAGATTTAGAAAAACTTAAAAAAAATGGTAATGTAATTATTAATTGCGTATGCCCAAAAGTTAAAATAATTTATAAGATAGTAGAAAATTATTATAATAAGGGTTATAATATTATAATTATAGGTGATAAAAATCACCCGGAAGTAAAAGGTATTAATTCTTTTTGCGATTATAAAGCTATTATATTTAACAGTGAAGAAGATTTAAGGGTTCCTCAAGGAAAAATATTAGTAGTATCGCAAACAACAAATAATGAAAAAATATTCAAAAATTTATCAAATCTAATAAAAAACATTTCAAAATCTGAAGTTTTAGTTTATAATACTATATGTAGTGCGACTTTCAATAGGCAAAATAGTGTAAGAAAACTTGCACAAACAGTCGATGCTGTTTTAGTTTTTGGAGGAAAAAAATCATCCAACACAAAAAAACTTGCTGATATTGCAAAAGACCATTGTAAAAATGTTTTTTTAATTCAATCAATAAATGATATTGATTTAAATATATTAAAAAATTTTAATAAAATAGGAATTACCGCCGGGGCATCTACACCGGATGAGGTAATCAAGGAGGCTGTTAGTAGTATGGAAAATTTTGACAAAGGTGAGATGATGGAAGCCATTGATAATTCTTTCAAGAGAATTAAAAAAGGTGAAATCGTAACAGGGGAAGTATTGTATGTAACTGATAATGAAGTAATGGTCAACTTAGGTTATAGGTCTGATGGAATTATTTCTAAGGAAGAACTATCTAAGAATCCCGATATTAAACCTTCAGATTTGTATAAGCAAGGCGATGAAATTGAAGTTTACGTCCTGAAAATGGATGACGGAGATGGAAATGTTGTGCTTTCTACAAGAAGAGTAGAGGATATGAAAGTTTGGGATGATATTGAAGAATCTTTCAACAATCATGAAATAGTAACTGCAAAAGTAATTAATCAAGTTAAAGGCGGTTTGACAGCAAGTTTAAATGGTGTTTCAGCCTTTATTCCCGCATCTCATGTAACTGTAAAATTCCAAAGAGATTTAAGTAAGTTTGTCGGCGATGATTTCCAATGTGAAATTATTGATTTTGACAAAAGGAAAAGAAGAATTGTTTTATCCAGAAAAAATATTCTAATGCGTGAACTTGAAGAAAAAAGAAAAGAAATATTCGAATCACTTCACATAGGGGATGTTATTGAAGGAACAGTGCAAAGACTTACAAACTTCGGTGCTTTTGTTGATATTGGAGGCATTGACGGTTTGGTTCACGTTTCTGAATTATCATGGACAAGAGTTAAAAATCCATCTGAAGTTGTCGCTGCAGGCGATAAGGTAAAAGTTCAAGTATTAAATCTTGATGAAGAAAGGAATAGAATTGCTCTTGGATTAAAACAAACTACTGAAAAGCCTTGGGATAAATTTACAAACTCAGTAAAAGTTGGAGATGTAATTAAGGGTAAGGTTGTCAATATATTAGACTTTGGAGCATTTGTTAGACTTGAAGAAGGCGTTGACGGATTGCTTCATGTTTCTCAAATTTGCAGAGAACATATTGATAAACCACAAGATAAATTAACTATCGGGCAAGAAGTTGAAGTAAAAGTTATTGAAATCGACCAAGATAATAAAAAAATCTCATTATCAATGAAAGCCCTTCTTGAACCAATTGAAGAACCTGAAGATGTTGAAAAGTCTGAAAAGATTTCTGAAAAGCCTAAAGAAAGAAAAGAAAAGCCAAGAAAACCTAAAGAAAATAAGGTTAAAAAGCAAGTTGAGGAACCTAAGGAAGATGAATTTAATACTACTATAGGTGATTTGTTAGGCTTTTCATTAGGAGATTCTAAGTTAGCAGAAGTTACCGGCCAACAAGAAAGCGAAGAAACTTCTGAAGAAAACATAGAAAATGATGCTGATGAAAAAGAAATTCAAACAGATACTGTTAATGAAGAAGTTCAAGATGAGCCTAAAACAGAAGAAATTGAAGTAGAAAATACAAACTCTGAAGAATAATTGATTAAGTATTTAGATGCTACTATTTATCCGTAGCATCTTTTTTTATAAAAATAATTAAATTTTATAAAATTTATGATATTATTATTTAAGGTGATTGAATGTTTTTAATGGTGTTATTCTTATCAATAATGATAATTTTATTAAGAGGTGGATCATTTAAGAATTTATTATATTTTAAATATAATAAAGAATATATTTGCCTTGGAGGAATACTGGTATTAGCATCAATAAATCTTTTAACAACAAAAGATTTAGGTACAATTACAGATTTTTTTATTAAATATTATTTTTATTTCCATATTTTAGGATTAGCACTCATATTAATTTCTCTTTTATTTAATTTAAGGGTAAAAGGAGTTAAACTTATAGCAATGGGAGTATGTTTAAATACTATTCCTATACTATTAAATGGTAAAATGCCGGTTAACATAGATGCATTAAAAAAGATTGATAACGATTGGCTTTATTATGTAATTAGTAATAATTTATCGCTGAGCCACGGAGTGTTTGAAAACCCCAAGTGCTATTTTTTATCAGATATTTTTGCTTTTAAGCCAAGATTTATGACAGCCAGCGTTATTAGTTTAGGAGATTTAATTATATGTTTGGGACTTATTTATTTTATATACAATATTTCAAGGAGAAAAGATGCATAGTTTAAATAATTATTTAACTTTTTTAAATTTAAGAGATCTTATAGATATAGCAATAGTTGCTATATTAATTTATTATATTTTGAATCTCATCAGAAACACTAGAGCAGAGCAAGTTTTTAAGGGAATTATAATTTTACTTGCTTTTATGCTGATATCACAATTTTTCCGACTTTATACGATAAATTGGATTTTTTCAAAATTAATCACCGGTGGACTTTTGGCCCTAATAATTGTCTTTCAACCTGAATTAAGAAGAGGACTAGAATTTTTAGGCAGAACGTCAACAATTAAAAATAATTTCACATCCGATAAAGATAAAATACCTGCAACGGTTAGGGAAATATGTAAAGCTGTTGCATCTTTATCAAGGCAAAAAATTGGTGCTTTAATAATAATGGAAAAAAAAGTTGGTTTGATGGAAATTATTGAAACAGGAACTTCAATTAATGGTGATGTATCAAGCGGTTTATTAATTAATATTTTTATTCCAAATACACCCTTACATGATGGAGCAGTTATTATAAAGGGCAATGTTATTTTGGCAGCAGCTTGTTTTTTACCACTTAGCGATAACAAGAATATCTCAAAAGAACTGGGAACTAGACATAGAGCCGGTATTGGAATTTCTGAAAAAAGTGACTGTTTATCTATTATGGTATCTGAAGAAACGGGTTCAATTTCCACTGCAGAAGATGGCTCTATTTCAAGATATTTAGATGTAGAAACTTTAGAATCAAAGCTTATGGAAATTTATCGACCGATAATAGATGAGGAAAATCCTATCATAAAAAAATTAAGGAAATGGAGTAACGAAGATGAAAAAAAATAGCAGAAAAGAATGGATGCTTAGGATATTATCGTTTGTCTTTGCCGTACTTCTTTGGGCCTATGTACGTAATGAAAGCAATGTTTTTGAAACTAAAACCTTAAGAAATATCGAAGTTACCTATGAGGGTATGGATGACTTAAGAGATTCTGGGTATATTGTTATTTCACCAAAAGAAGCTAAAATTAATGTTACAGTTGAAGCGTATTCCAATACCATGCCCTATGCCAGAGATTCAATTTCTGCAAAAATTAATTTAACTGATTATAAAGATGGTGAATTTTCATTGCCAATTACAGTTAGTTCCATTCAGTCTGATGTGAAAGTTAAAAGATTTGACCCTGCAACCATTCCTTTTAAGATTGATAAACGCTCAAGTCAAATATTTTATGCAAATTTGTCAGTTTTAGGGAAACCTGCTAATAATTATTCATTAGGCGATATAAAAGATTCGGAAAGGGTAACTATTTCAGGTGCATCTACTTATGTTAGCAAAATAGAAAAAGTTGAAGCAAAAATAGATGTTAGTAATTTAAAGAAAACTGATTATGTTAAAGCGGATATTAAAGCCTATGATTCAGAAGGGCTTGAAATAGATAATTTAAACATTGAACCATCAACTATTCAAGTACAGGTTCCAATACTAAAGTCAAAAACAGTGCCTGTTAAATTAAACATTGTGGGAAATATTCCAAAGGATGTAAAGATTGATAAATTTTTTGTTGAACCGGAGACTGTAACAATAATAGGAAATTCTGATTTAATTGATAGTATTCAAGTAATTAATTCAAAGGAAATGACACTTGACCAAATAAGAAAAGGTCCCGTTCCTTTGTTATTGGATATGCCAAAAAATGTTTCAATGGTTGATCCAAAACTCACTTTTAAAGTTGTAGATGGTGAAAATCAATTAATCGTCAATAACAAAGCCTTAACTTTAAAAAAAGAAAATATAAAGCTATTAAATGTAAATGAAAAATTTTCTTATGAAATTTTATTAAATAGTGATATTATATTAAAATATAGCGGTCAAACCGATAATGATTTAACAGCAGAAGATATAAATATAAATGTTGATTTGTCAAATGGTATAAGTTCAGGAGAATTTCCAATAAATGTAACCTTACCGACCGGATTTGAATTAACAAGTTTAAATCCTGAATCTGTGCAAATTAATATTAAGGAAAAGAATAATAGGGAGGATATATGAAATATTTTGGAGAAGGTTTAACATTTGATGATATTTTATTATTGCCAGCAAGGTCAAAAGTTTTGCCAAATGAAGTGGATTTAACTACAAATTTAACAAGAAAAATTAAATTAAACATTCCTTTGATGTCAGCAGGCATGGATACAGTTACCGAATCAAAGATGTCCATAGCAATGGCTAGAGAAGGAGGAATTGGTATTATCCATAAAAACATGTCAATTCAAGAACAAGCTTTAGAAGTAGATAAAGTTAAAAGAAGTGAACATGGTGTAATAACAGATCCTTTTTCATTGTCAAAAGAGCATACAATTGGTGATGCTTCTGAACTTATGGATAGATATAAAATAAGTGGAGTCCCAATTATAGATGAAAAAGGAAGATTGGAAGGTATAATAACTAATAGAGATATAAGATTTGAAACTCAAGATAACAAAAAAATTAAGGAAGTTATGACATCTGAAAATCTAATTACAGGAAAACCTGGAATTTCTCTTGACAAAGCTTTATTAATTCTAAAAAGACATAAAATTGAAAAATTACCTCTAGTTGATAAAAATAATGTTTTAAAGGGTTTAATCACTATTAAAGATATAGAAAAGCACGAACAATATCCACATTCAGCAAGAGATGAATCAGGCAGATTATTAGCAGGTGCGGCAGTTGGAGTTACCCATGATGTATTAGATAGGGTGGAAGCACTTAATAATTCAAAGGCGGATGTTATTGTCATAGATACGGCTCACGGACAATCCAAGGGAGTGCTTGATACAATTAAAGAAATTAAATCAGCCTTTCCAAATATAGAGCTTATTGCCGGCAATGTTGCTACTTATCAGGGAACAGTTGATTTAATCAAAGCCGGTGCTGATTGCGTTAAAATTGGTATAGGTCCCGGTTCTATTTGTACAACCAGAGTTGTAACCGGTGTGGGAGTTCCACAAATAACGGCAATTATGGAAGCAGCCCGTGCAGCAAAAGAATTGAATATTCCAATTATTGCTGATGGGGGTATTAAGTATTCAGGTGATGTAACAAAGGCATTGGCAGCCGGAGGTAATGCTGTGATGATCGGGTCATTATTTGCCGGTACTGAAGAATCGCCTGGAGAAGAAATATATGTTGAAGGTAGGAAATTCAAAACTTATAGGGGCATGGGCTCTTTAGGGGCTATGTCTGCAGGTTCTTCCGATAGATACTTCCAAAGCGAAACTAAAAAATATGTTCCTGAAGGAGTTGAAGGAAGAGTACCTTATAAAGGTAAAGTTGGAGATATTATTTTCCAATTAACCGGGGGAGTTAAATCAGGTATGGGATATTGCGGAGCAAAAGATTTAAAATCTTTAAGAGATAATTCACAGTTTGTAAAAGTTTCTCAAGCATCACTCCAAGAAAATCATCCTCATAATATTACAATAACAAGAGAAGCTCCAAATTATAGTGTAAAATGATATTAGAAAAAACTCATTGATTCAAATTATTGAATTAATGAGTTTTTTTATTTATAATAATTTAAGAAGGTGAGGTAATGACAACAAAAATTTTACTTATTGAAGATGAAGATTCAATTAGAAAATTCGTTAAAATAAATTTAGAGCGAGAAGGTTATAAAATATTTGAGGCTTCAGACGGAGAAGACGGAATAGATATAGCTAGAAAAGTTGAACCGGAAATAGTTGTATTAGACATTATGCTTCCAGGGATCGACGGTTTTGAAGTATGTAAGATTTTAAGAAAAGAGTTTCCAAATTTAGGAATAATTATGCTTACAGCTAAAGCTGAAGACTATGATAAAATAATGGGTCTGCAGTATGGAACTGATGATTATATGACAAAACCATTTAATCCAACAGAACTTACTTTAAGGATAAAATCTCTTGAAAGAAGATTAGAACCTGATGATTTTACTAGCGACAATTATATAATTCAGAATCAATTTAAGCTTGATTATTATCAAAGAAAATTTTATAAAGACAATGAAGAGATAGAATTAACTCCTACAGAATATCAAATTATGAAAATTTTTATGGAAAATCCCAAAAAAGCTATGAATAGGGATGAAATATTAAAGATGGTTTGGGGAAGTGACTTTATTGGGGATTCAAAAATTGTTGATGTTAATATTAGAAGATTGCGTGCAAAAATAGAAGAGAATCCAGCCAAACCAATTTTTATTGAAACTGTTTGGGGATTAGGTTATAGGTGGCAAGGTGAATAATTGAAAAATAGAATTGGGAAAAGACTTGTTAAAAGTTATTTATTGCTAATTATTACAACTATTGTTTTGCTTGACATATTTTTGCTAATTGGATTCAAAATTTTTTATTATAGGAATGTTGAAAATGAGTTAATAAATAGACTGAATTTTTCAATAAATTTTTATAATAGGAATTATTCTGATAAAAATTTAGAGGATATTATCATTGAAGATAATGATATTTTTTGGACTTATACCAATGCTGAAGTACAAATTTTAGATCCTCAAGGCAGGGTAATTATAGATTCAATTGGTGCAACATACGAAGAACCTATAACATCTCAGGATTTTCTTTTTGCAAAATCCGGTCGTATAAAACCGTGGACAGGTAAATCCAATACTACAAGCGGAACAATTATGGCCATCTCCTCTCCAATTATTAACAGTGGTGGTAAAACTATTGGATATTTAAGATTTGTTGCGTCAATGGAAGAAGCAAATCTTGCAATTCTTAAAACATTGATCACTTTAATTATATTTTCAATTATTTTATCAATTCTCACAACTGTTGTATCAATTTTATTATCAAGGACTATTGTAAAACCAATAATTAACCTAACTGAAGTTGCAAGGAAAATGGCTGACGGTCAATATAAGGTCAAGGCAAAAGATTGGGGCAATGATGAGATAGGGGAGTTAGCCAAAACATTAAATACTATGGCTGAAGAGATTCTAAAAAAAGACCAAATAAAAAATGATTTTATTTCATCAATTTCACACGAACTTAGAACGCCCTTAACTTCAATTAAGGGCTGGGCTGTAGTATTAAAAGATTCCAAGGGCGATGAAAATTTATTAGCTGAAGGACTTTCTATAATAGAAAATGAGTCGGACAGACTGTCAAAAATGGTGGAAGAGCTTTTGGACTTTTCAAGGTTTATTTCCGGACGTATGACCTTAGAAAAAGAGCTATTTGATATAGCTCAAACAGTCAAAGATGTTACAAAACAAATGAGACCAAGAGCCAATTCAAATAAAATTGATTTCCAAATTGAATTGATGGAGGAACCTTGTCTTACAATTGGTGATGAAAATAGAATAAAACAATTATTAATCAATATAATTGATAATGCAATTAAATTTACTTCTGAAAACGGTTGGGTTAAAGTTCAATCTTTTGAAGAGAAAAATATCTTTAATGTACTTGTGTCTGACAATGGTTACGGTATGAATAAAACAGATTTAGCCCATGTAAAAGAAAAATTTTATAAAGGAAAACATTCAAAGAGTCATTCAGGACTTGGACTTTCAATATCAGATGAGATTGTTAAACTTCATAATGGAACACTGGATATTTTTTCAGAGTTAAATATAGGTACTACAATTAAAATCAGTTTACCTATTACTAAAGAGGAGGAAATAGCGTGAAAAAGTCTTTAATTTTTATTATTCTAATATTTTTAACAGCTTGCTCTCTGATAAACTCCAAAGGTACAAACATTCAAACACCCAAAATAGTTAAACCACCAATTTATGGAAAATGGACAATTACAAAATTTATTAGTTCTGATAAGTTAAATGAAGATAATTTTGAATACAAAGATATAATAGGTGTTGATGTACTATTTGCTTGTGATGAAGCTATGATTGCAGGAGACTATATTAAAGATCCAAGTTATAGGACCAAATATGTTAACCTCGCAACATATTTATATAAAAAGTATAATTTGAATTTTGAAAATTTAAATGTTCCTAATAAAGAAGCCTATGCTATATTAATTCGACAAAATGATTCAGTATACTATGAAGTTATAAAATATTCGGATGATACAGCCTTTATAATTAGAAATAATTTTATTTTTCAAATTTCTAAAACTGATGATGAACTGACAGAAAAGCAATTAAAACTTGATATAGCTGAAAAGAAGGAAGAAGGTAGCGACCTAACAATTGAAACCATAAGCGATAAAACTGACAACGGCTTAATGCTTGGATTAAGAGAACCCAATGAATCAAAATTACCATCATATAATTATAAAACTATATATATTAAATTTTCTTCTGAGGGTCTTGAAAATGTTTATGAAACACCAAATATCCTTTTGCCAAGGGTAGATGGATTTTATCAGGTAGAAATACAAAGAGTTTCTAAGCAAAATGAGATTTCTGATAATTTAATTATAAAAAAAAGGCCGGATCAGACAGATACATCTCAAGATAAGGGGAAGATTTTACAAATAGAAAATAGGAATGTGCTAAAGGACATAGCTTATATAGGTGATGAACTTATAAATATAGAAAATATAAATGTTGAAGATAATTCAAGAAATTTAAGGATATACAAAATTGACGATATAGAAAAAAAACGTGCTTTAGGGATTGATTATTTTATAAAATCTGAAAGAAGCGGGGATATAGTATCTGATATTAACTCTTTGTTAGAAGATGAGAAAAATATCGGTATATTCAGAATGAATGGTTATTGGAAGCTAATGGGTAGAAATAACCAAACTGATGGAATTCACTATAATGATTTCGACTTAAATATTGTGTTGGCAAATTCAATTAACAAGTATAATGTATTATCCATACCTATGGCTGATATAAAAAAATTCCATACAAAGATACGAGATGCATTTATTTCTCCTGACAATAAATATTTGATTACATTGGAAAATACCATGATAAAGATATATAATATAGAAAATGGAAATATAATAAAAAATCCTATATTTGAAAGAGAAATTGGAGAAGAAACCAGTGTTATAATGAGCCAATGGTCAATAGGAAAATATTCTAATCTTTGGCAAAAAGAAATAACAAGAAAAAATTAAGAGGTGTGAAGTGGGGCAATTAAAAGAACTAATAATAGCTAATAGTGATTATTT
This sequence comes from uncultured Peptoniphilus sp., assembly GCA_902489255.1. Classification (GTDB taxonomy): domain Bacteria; phylum Bacillota; class Clostridia; order Tissierellales; family Peptoniphilaceae; genus Peptoniphilus_A. The sequence goes on from CABTZF010000001.1 coordinate 73,867, forward strand.
GACACTTACTATAGGAACTATAATTCTTGGAATTATACTTACTTTTGTAGTAAATTTTATATCAAAGGAATTAAAATTTGTAAAATATATTCCCGGATTAGCATTATTTTTTATAGGAATGTTTTCAATTTTTTTAGTAACTGACAAATTATTTGAAAAGAGCAGTTTGGATAATTTAATTATTTTTGTTACCGGTGTAAGTTCGGGATTAATTTCATTAATTTTTGCTTTGATAATTGGAATATCAACATCTAGTAAAAACAGGTATAAAAGAAAAAAGAGATAGTTTTTTATTCTTAATAAATTTGGATTAAAATAAATTAAAAATTATATAAGGGGCTCTTAAAAAGAGCTTCTTATATAATAATAATTTAATAATATTTTATTAGGTTTCATTTTAAATCGTATAAATTAATCTCACCATTGATAAGTCTATACTTATTAATTCTATTTAAAGCTTTAGTTTTAAATTCATATTTTAAAGCTTGAGATTTATTTGGAAGCATACAGGAATATACTAATTTTACCGGTCTTCTTGCTCTTGTGTATTTAGCACCCGTCCCATTATTATGAGTTTTAATTCTTTTTTCCAGATTATTAGTTATCCCTGTATATAAGGTTTTATCTGAACATTCTACAATATAAATGTAATAATTAAGAATCTTTTTCTTCATTGAGTGCATCCTTTATCATAGAATAATTATAACCACGACCAAGCAAAAACCTTACGGCTTTATTAATACTTTTATAGGAGTAATCCTCCTTAATCTTATTCTTTAAAAGAATTTTGATATTTTCATATTCCAAATCAAAATCAATTTCATCCATAGCTTCATTAATTATGACTTTATCAATACCCTTTTGTTGGAGCGAATATTTTATTTTATTTTGTCCATATTTTTTTAATTTTTGTGCATCATGAATATATAAAACGGCATAATTATAATCATCCAAAAAACCTTTTTCTTCTAGCAAATCAAGAGTTTTCTCAATAATATCAATGGGCACATCTTTTTTTAATAAATAGGTCCTAACTTCATTAGAACTTTTTAAATTTGTCAAATATCTACAGGAAAGATTATAGGATCTAATAAGTTGATCTTCATAAAATAGAATTTTGTCAAAATCATCCGGAACTTCAGCACCCTTATATAAATTAAATTTTACCAAAGTGTCTTCAACAATATTTACTGCTTGCTTATTTGAAAACCTAATAATATATTCTTTTTTTTCAAATGTAATTTTTTCAATAATCATTTTAAACCTCTATATTAGTTTATCAAATAATCTTAAATTTAAAAAGTTTTGATTATAATTAAAAACAACTTAAACTTGATATTTATAACAAAGCAAATTAATCAAATGCAGCATAAGGTAGCTTGTATATAATGATAAAAAAATGGTATTCTTAAAAAAAAGAGTATATAATATAATAAGTATAAATAGGAGTTGTAATATGTTTGAGTTGATTTCCCAAGTTTTAAAATACATCTTTATTTTAATAATTTATTTATTCATTTTTAGTATATTGAGATTAATGTATCTTGATATAAAACAAATAAGCAATAGGGGTACTTATCTTGATAATTCATATTTAAAGGTCGTAAACAGACTTGATTCATTATCTTTCAAAATGCAAGAATATTATGTATTAAGTGGATTAGTAACTTTAGGAAGATCATCAAAAAATGATATAGTTATTAAAGATAAATTTGTTAGTAAAAATCACCTGAGCATAAGTGAACAAAATGGTACTTTTTATTTAAAAGATTTGAATTCAGCCAACGGAACCTACCTTAATGGAGAATTGGTAAATTCAAATGAAATTATTGAATTACAGAATGGTGATAAAATTGGAGTTGGATTTATACAATTTATTTTTGTTGAGAACAGGTGAGAAAGGTTAAAAAATGATTAATTTTTTGCTAAAAAAGAGAAGACCCGGTAATTTACTTTTACTTTTTGAACTTTTAAGTATATTTTTACTATTTTTTTATAATAATAAACATGTGGATAAATATATTGCAATATTGTTTGTTGGACTAGTATTGATTATTTATATATCAAACCTTGTCTTAGGAAGAGTTTCAACCGGCGATAATTATATATTTTTAATTGTATCAATGCTTATGACAATTGGAATAGTGACTATTTATAGAATTTCTCCAGCTTTAGGTTTAAAACAGCTCGTTTGGGCTTTAATTGGCATTTTAACTTTCTATTTAACTTATTTTATCATAAGAGCCATGCGAAGACTTGAAAATCTTACAACCCTTTATTTGGGATTTTCAATACTATTCTTTTTATTGACTTTAATATTTGGTAAAGAATTAAATGGTTCAAAAAATTGGATAGTGTTTGGTAACGACACTTTTTCTATACAACTTTCTGAAATAACAAAAATTTTACTGATGTTCTTAATAGCATCATTTTATACAAAATTTCAAGGTAAATTGGAAAGAAATGGTCTAAAGCATACATCATATTATTTAATGTTTGTGATGTACTTATTTATAGGCTTTTTATTTATTCAAAAAGACCTTGGAACGGCTGTTGTTTTTATGGGAATTTATACATGCCTTCAATTCATCTATGATAAGGATAGGGCAGCAATATTCGTAAATATTTCAATTATGATTATAGGTGCAGTTTTATCATATTTTTTATTTGGACATGTTAGAAGAAGAGTACTGATTTGGCTTAATCCTCTTGGTGCCATTAATGGAAAAGCCGAACAAGTTACTGAGGCTTTATTTGCTATTGGTGAAGGAGGATTTTTCGGTTCGGGTGTAGGGATGGGCTATCCATCTCTTGTAAGTGTTAATGAGTCAGATTTTATTTTCGCCGTAATTTGTGAAGAGATGGGAGTTTTGATGGGAATAGGAATAATAATGTTATTTATGCTACTAATTTATAGGGCTGTTAAAATTGCTTTAAATCAGGAATTTATTTTCTATAGAATCTTGGCTCTGGCGGTTGCTATTTTATTTGCTATTCATGCTTTTTTAAATATTGGTGGTGTAATAAAATTAATACCTATGACAGGACTAACCTTGCCATTTGTTTCTTATGGGGGCAGTGCAATGATTTCAAGTTTTGTTGCCTTGGGAATTTTACAATTCACAGGTGAAGATATATCTTATTTATATGATAAGGGAATAACAAATGAAAACAAGTGAAAATAAAAGAATTTTACTACTACTTATTTTTTTAATAATTCTTCTACTGGCGCCAATAGTATATTTAACTTATTTTACAATATTTAAAGCTCAAGATGCCATTAATAACCCTGCAAATAAAAGGCCTATAATGGCTGAAAATTCAATTAGGAGAGGTAACATTTACGACAGAGATGGGAATGTAGTAGCTTATTCTATTGGTGAAAAATACCAATATCAAAGAGTTTACAATTATCCGGTAGTTTATTCGCATATTGTTGGTTATTCTAATAAAATAGTAGCTAAATACGGGTTAGAAAAAGAATATAATGATTATCTTGTTGGAAAAAATGATTCTAAATTGTTAAAAATATTTAAATCACTATTTAACAAAAAATTAGACTTAAATGTTGGCGACTCAATAACTCTTACAACAAGTACTGATCTTCAAAAAAAGACCAGGTCTGTCCTAGGACAAAATAATGAAAAGGGTTCAGTAGTTATTATGAATCCTAAAAGTGGAGAAATACTCTCAATGATTTCTTTGCCGGATTTTAACTCTCAAAATATAGCTAAAGACATGGAGCAAATTAACAAAAATAATAATGGAGCCTTGTTCAATAATTCAACTTTAGGTAAATTTGCTCCCGGGTCGGTTTTTAAGATCATAACAGCTGATGCAATATTAGAATCCGGCATAAGTCAAAAATATAATGATAAAGGTGTAGAAAAAATAGACAAAGGTAGAGAATTTAAAAATTCAACAGGTAAGGCTTACGGAAATATAAATTTAAAATCAGCCTTTACCTATTCTATAAATACTTATTTTGTCAGGAAAACAGTTGATATTGGATTGGATTTATTTTCTGATGTTTGCCAAAGATTTATGATTAATAAAAAAGTTGATTTTGATTTACCGCTAGAAACATCAACGTGGAACTATACAAGAGAAGGATTTGACAAAACTGCATTGGCATCTGCAGGAATAGGTCATGATGACATTTTGGTTACACCTTTACAAATGTGTATGATTGCTTCAGCTATTGCAAATGACGGTGTGATGATGAAACCACATCTTGTAAAATCTATTGATAGCAGTGACGGTAAAAATATTTTAACTAATAATCCGGAAGTTTTATCAGAGTCCTGTTCAAAAGAAAATGCCAATATTATAAGAGATATGATGATAAATGTTGTAAATAACGGGACAGGAACAGAAGCTTACGTCAGAGGTTATCAGGTTGCCGGCAAGACCGGTACTGCACAATTTAATATAACAGAAGGCACAAATAACGCGTGGTTTGTAGGATTTGCTCCGGCTGATGATCCTAAAATTGCAATTTCTGTTGTTATTCCAAATGTTTCAAAATATGGCGGAGAAATAGCAGCTCCTATTGCCGGAGAGCTTATTAGATATGCATTGGATAATATTAATTTTGACCAGTGAGGGTAGTATGATTAAAGGAAATTTCGTTACAGCTTTTATAGCTGCTGCAGGAATGGGTAATAGAATGAAGGCTCCTATTAATAAACAGTTTTTAACAATAGAAGGAGTACCCGTTTTAGCCCATACAATTAAAAAAATTGAATCATCAAAATATATAGATTTTATTTTATTGATTATTAAAAATTCCGATCTTAATTATTTAAGTGAAATAATTTCTGAATACAAAATTAATAAAGATTATAAAATTGTATATGGAGGAAAAGAAAGACAAGATTCCATATACAACGGTCTTATTAATATGCCCTTAAATACTGATATTGTTTTGACCCATGATGGGGCAAGACCCTTTGTATCAGTTAATAAAATTGATTTGGCTATAGAAAAAGTATTTGAAACAGGAGCATGTGCCTTAGCAAATCCTGTTAAAGACACAATAAAAGTTTCTTATGATGGAAGCACTGTTGAATACACGCCTAATAGGAATTCACTATGGCAGGTACAAACACCTCAAGTTTTTAAAATTGATGTACTTAAAAATGCTTATGAGCAAGCTTATAGAGAGGGATATTACGGAACAGATGATTGTTCACTTGTAGAAAAAACCGGAAAAAAGGTGAAATTAATCAGAAATTCTTATGATAATATTAAAATTACTACTAGAGAAGATTTAATTTTTGCAAAGGCAATTATTAGAAAGGGGGACTTATGAGAATAGGACAGGGATTTGACGTTCATAAATTAGTAAAAGGCAGAGACTTAATTATTGGTGGTGTTAAAATCCCCTATGAATTTGGTCTTCTTGGTCATTCAGATGCTGATGTTTTGGTTCATGCAATAATGGATTCGATATTAGGTGCAATGGCAAAAAAAGACATAGGCTATCATTTCCCCGATACTGATGACAAATATAAAAATATTGAATCAATGTTATTATTAGATAAAGTATATGAAATTATGAGAGAAGAAAAATATATTATAAATAATATAGATTGTACAATTTCGTGCCAGAAGCCGAAGCTCGCACCCTATATAGACCAAATGCGTAAAAATATTTCAAAAATTTTGAGAACAAATTTAGAAAATATATCTATAAAAGCCACTACAACTGAAGGTTTGGGATATGAGGGAGAAGGATTGGGAATTTCAGTTCAAGCTATTTGTCTAATTTTAAAGGAGAAATAAATTGAAATTATTTATTGTTACTGCAATTATTGAAGAAATAATAGAAATAAATTCATGGGGAGTAATAAGCGGTGTAACTACTAATCCATCTTTAGTGGCTAAAAATGGTGATAAAGTCAAAGACATATATAAAGAAATTACCACTATTATTGATGGTCCTATTTCTTGTGAAGTGAATAGTTATGATTATGAAAATATGATAAAAGAGGCAAAAGAACTTTCTAAAATACACAAGAATATTGTAATAAAAATTCCGATAACTGAGGATGGACTAAAGGCTGTAAAAATCTTATCAAAGGATGGAATTAATACGAATGTAACACTGGTCTTTTCACCTAATCAAGCCTTGCTTGCCGCTAGATCGGGAGCAAATTATGTAAGTCCTTTTATTGGGAGGTTAGATGATATAGGCCAAAATGGCATAGAAATTGTAGAAGATATAGTTAAAATTTTTAAAGCCCATAATATTTCCACTCAAGTTATTGCTGCAAGCATTAGATCAATGGACCATGTGGAAAAATCAGCAATTGTAGGAGCTCATATTGCAACCATTCCATACAAAATATTTAAAGAAATGATAAAACATGAACTAACTACTAGGGGAATAGATAAATTTAAAGAAGATTATAATAAAGTTTATGGTAAAGGAGTAAAATAATGGATAGAAATTTAGCGCTTAATTTAGCTAGGGTTACTGAAGCAGCAGCTCTTTCAGCAGGAAAATGGTTAGGAAAGGGAGATAAAAATAAGGCAGATGGTGCTGCAGTTGATGCTATGAGGAGAATGTTTGACACTGTTGAAATTGATGGAACGGTAGTAATTGGAGAGGGAGAAATTGATGAAGCTCCCATGTTATATATAGGTGAAAAAATCGGAACGAAAACAGGGAAAGAACAAGTTGACATTGCAGTTGACCCTATTGACGGTACAAACTCAGTAGCTTCCGGCGGAACTAATTCAATTGCTGTTTTAGCTGTTGCACCAAAAGGATGTTTATTAAACGCACCTGATATTTATATGGATAAAATAGCTTGTGGTCCAAAAGCAAAAGGTGCAATAAAATTAGATGATTCGCCTTCAGAAAATATTATTAGAGTTGCAGAAAAATTAAACAAAAGTATTGATGAAATAACTGTCGCAATTCTTGATAGGCCAAGGCATGAACAAATTATCAAGGAAATTAGAAAGTTAGGAGCCAGAATAAAGAAAGTTTCTGATGGAGATATAGTTACTGCAATAGAATGTTGCTTTGATAATTCAGGAGTTGACCTTATAATGGGTAGAGGTGGAGCGCCGGAAGGTGTTATTGCAGCGGCTGCATTAAAGTGTCTGGGCGGTGATTTTCAGGGAAGACTTCATCCGACTGATGAAAAACAAGTAGAAAGATGTAAAAAGCTTCATTCGGACTTAAATAAAATTTATGAAATTGATGATTTAGTTAAGGGCAATGAAGTTATCTTTTCAGTTACCGGCATTTCTAAAGGTGAAATATTAGATGGTGTAAAATATTATGAAAACAATGTAGCAACAACACAATCTCTTGTATTGAGATTACCAAGCGGAACTCAAAGATTTATTTCATCTACTCATAGGCTTGATTTAAAACCTGATTATGCAAAATAAGGCGACAAATTTATGGAGAGTAAAATAATAAATTCAAATACTTTAAAAAATAAGACTTTACATGATTTAAAAAATATAGCATTATCAATGGGCTTAAGGGATTCTTCGTCATATAATCGAAATGATTATTTAAATTATATCGTATATGGTAAAGAACCTTCGACTAATGTATATAGTAAAGAAGAATTAAGCAAAAAAACCATAAAAGAATTAAGGGATTTAGCTGATATTTTAAACATTACATCTTCTTATAAATATAAAAAAGAAACTTTAATTGATTTAATTTCTGAAAAATATAAAGGGCTAAGTAATGAAAAAAATAATTTTTTAGAAGAAAAAACAACTGTTGAACTTAGGGAAATAGCTAAAAATTTAAAAATATCAAAACCATATTCATATAAAAAAGAAGATTTGATAAAGTTGATTGTTAAAAATCAAAGCATGAGCTCTCAAAATGGAATTGATGAAATTAATTTTGAAGATGAAGATTATGAAAATAATGACCAATATTTTGATGATTCAAATTACAATAATTCGTATAATGATGAGGATGAAAATATAACTGTCGGTCTTTCTGAAAAAAATAAGTTAGAACCATTAACGGAAAAAAAAGATAGGTCCCATGCAAGAAAATTTGGAATAGAGCTTAATGAACTTTCTGATAATGCCACAGAAGCAGTTGGGAAAATGGAAGATGCGAATTATGTTTCCGGGATTTTGGAATTACACCAGGATGGATATGGTTTTTTAAGAGTAAATAATTACCTTCCATCTGATGGAGATATTTATGTTTCACCTTCACAAATTAGAAAATTCCGTCTTAGGAATGGCGACAAGGTATTAGGTATTATTAGGCCTTCTAAAGATGGAGAATCTTTTAATGGTCTAATTTATATAAATGAAGTAAATGGAAAAAATCCCAGTTCTTGTTTAAATAGAAAATATTTTGAAAATTTAACTCCAATTTATCCCAAGGAAAAAATTAAATTAGAAACAGAATCTCCGGATATTGCAATGAGAGTTATAGATTTAATTTGTCCGGTTGGAAAAGGGCAAAGAGGACTTATAGTTTCTCAGCCAAAATCCGGAAAAACGACTTTACTAAAAAAAATTGCCAAATCCATAGAAAAAAATTACCCTGAAATAGAATTATTTGTCTTATTGGTTGATGAAAGACCTGAAGAGGTAACTGATATGAAAAGGTCAGTTAAAGGGGAGGTAATTTATTCTACCTTTGATGAAACTCCAAAAAATCATACAAGAGTAGCTGAAATGGTTATAGATAGAGCTAAAAGGCTTGTGGAAGGAGGTAAGGATGTAGTTATTTTATTAGATTCCTTAACCCGTCTTTCCAGAGCCTACAACTTAATAACTCCTTCATCAGGAAAAACTTTATCTGGTGGGCTTGATCCCCTATCCCTACACAATCCTAAAAAATTTTTTGGAGCTGCAAGAAATATTGAAGAGGGCGGTAGCTTGACAATATTAGCTACAGCATTAGTTGAAACCGGATCAAGAATGGATGATATAATTTTTGAAGAATTTAAGGGTACGGGAAATATGGAATTACATTTGGATAGAAAACTTTCTGAAAAAAGAATATTTCCCGCAATAGATATTTATAAATCAGGAACAAGAAAAGAAGAATATCTCTTAGATAATGAAGAATTGGAATTTGCTTTTAATATAAGAAATGCAATGTCCGACAATTCTACAAATGAAGTTACAGAATATCTTTTAGACCAAATGACAAAAACTATGAACAATGAAACATTTCTTAAAATTTCTAAAAATATAAAATTTTAACCTAATAAATTTCATTGGAGGCATTATATTTTATGAAAAAAATATATTTATTAATACTTGGCTTGTTAATATTTTTTATTCCTATATTTATTTTTTCTGAAAATTTAGGAAATAAAAATGTAAAGACTTATAGACTTAGTTTTATAGCCTCTCAAAACATTAGCAGTACTGCCTATGGTTTAGAAGGAAAAGATGGAAATCAGTTTAAAATTAAGGCGGGCGAATTAATAAATTTAAAAAATAAGTTAGAATTAAATTATTATTATAAGAATGAATTGATTAGCTTTTCAAAAATGTTCATGCCTAAAGAAGACATAATAATTTATGTTGATAGATCATCTTTTCTTCCTGAATATTATCCTGCTGATAATTTTAAAAAGAAACCTAAAGGATATGTAACAATAAGCCTTGATGCCGGTAAGCATGGAGATTTTATTTATTTTGACAAAGATAATAATAAAAAATTTGTTAATATTTTAAAATATTATGTTCCAAGTTTTAAAGAGATAAATTTATTTGGAGCTGCTTTTGTTCCTGAAATTGAAAAAGGGTATGAGCTTAAAAATAAAAATAACTTTGATATCGAAAACTCTTACGACAAAAGTTTGAAGGGATTATTCACTAAAGATCAAACTCTTACGGCACAGTATCAAAAAAAAGAATACACACATACTTTTATGAACTCCGAAAATAATATACTTTCTAAAATAAAACTTCCGGCTCAAGCAAAATTCAGTGAGCTCAAAGATTTTGCAAAATCTTTGAAAATTGAAAGTCCGGGAAAGGATTATAAGTTTTATGGATGGCAGGAAGGTTTTAAGGATAATAAGGGAAAAATTCAATACATTAATAATATAATAGATTTTGAAGAAAATTATCCAAAGGACGATCCGCTAAATTCTAACAAATATTTTAAACCCCTTTGGTCAAAGGGTCATTTAGTAAAATTTTATATGAATTCCGGTCAGCTAATTGATTATGAATTTGTTGAAGATGGTTATAAATTAGATAATAAGAAAATTGACCCAAAGTTAAAATATTTTGAAATAATTGATAAGACAGGAACTTATGATTTAGAAAATGGAAATTTGAAAGATTTTAAATTGGAGAAAAAAACTTTTGATTTAAATACACCAATTTATAAAGATTTAAATATAATGGTACAGGACAATCAATTTCTAAAACCTGTAATTTTTATTTCAACATTCCCCAAAAAAGAATATTCAAAAAATGAAGAGATTGATTTAACAGGTCTTGTAGTTGGGTTAAACAAAGATGAAAATTCAACAATTTTTATTCCTTATGAAGATTTTGACAAATATGGAATTAAGGTTGAGCCCAAGCAAGGCACTTGTGCCGAAAATTTAAACGGTAAATCTATAAAAATTACTAAAGGAGATTATTTTACTTTTTCTGAAGAATCTTTTAATGTCAGTAATAGTAAGTTTGAAAAATATGTAAATAAAAAATATTTTATGTATATATTTGTTGGCATTGTTTGTATTTCTATACTTTTGATAAGAAGAAAAAAATTGATAAAATAATCAAGATTGTAAATCCTGAAAATTTTATATAAAATTATTAGTCTTTAGTTAAAGAAAAACTTGAATTTTTTATTATTTAATTATATAATACTAAAAGTAATTTATTAGTAATAATATCAATTTAATGATATAATGTTTAATTAAAACAGATAGGGGGTTTAGTAATGAAAAAAGGAATTCACCCGGAATATAAAGAAGCAACGGTAACTTGTGCTTGTGGTAATACTTTTAAAACAGGTTCAGTAAAAGAAGATCTTAGAGTTGAAGTTTGCTCAGAATGTCATCCTTTCTTTACAGGAAGACAAAAGTTTACTGATACTGGCGGTAGAATTGAAAAATTCAACAAGAAATATAAGAGGAATAATTAAGAGGTTAGCAGGTGCTAGCCTTTTTTAATACATTATGAAGATAAATGAAGCATTAAAAAATGCCCTACCATATTTAAATAGTAGGAAATACACTAATCCACTTTATGAATCAAGACTTATCCTTTCTTATATTTTAGATAAAGATGTGTCATTTTTATATGCATATGGAGATTTGGACTTAAAAAAAGACCAGGAAAAAGATTTTTTTAAAATTCTTGAGAGAAGAAAAAATGGAGAACCTCTACAGTATATATTTGGTTATACTTATTTCATGACTGAAAAATTCTTAATATATAGGGGCGTACTAATTCCTAGATCGGACACAGAAAATTCGGTTGAAACAATTGTTAATAAAATTAAAAAAAATCGCCTAAAAAGTTTTCTTGAAATTGGCTGTGGAAGTGGAGCAGTTTCAATAATGGTAAATTTATTAACAAATATTAAGACATGTGCAGTTGATATAAGTGAATTGGCAATTAAAAACACTCTAATTAATGCAAAACAACTTAATGCAGAAATAGAAGTTTTCAAAAGCAATCTTTTCGAAAATGTTAAGGGAAAATATGATATTATTTATTCAAATCCACCATATATTCCTACATGTGAAATAAAGAACTTACAAGAAGAAGTAAAAAACTTTGAGCCTCTTGAAGCCTTAGATGGCGGAAATGACGGTTTGAAGTTTTATAGGAGTATTGTCAATGAGGTAAGTAATTTTTTAACTGATAAAGGATACTTGATTTTTGAAATAGGTTTTGACCAAAAAGAAAAAATTAAAGAACTGATGCAAGATAACTTTGATGTATCTTTCAAAAAAGACTTGCATGGTTTTTATAGAGTAGCAATCGGAAAAAGAAGGTGTTAATTTGTACGAAAAATTATCTGTATTTGAAGATAGATATAAAGAACTTGAAAAAGATTTGATGGATATTAATGTAATAAATAACTCAAGTCTTTATCAAAAATCTGCTATTGAGCATGCAGATTTAGAGCCAATAGTTACAAAATATAGGGAATATAAAAAATTTTTAAATAATCTTAATGAATCTAAAGAATTACTTACAGAAAAATTAGACGATGATATGAAAGAACTTGTAAAAGAAGACATATCAACTAACGAAAAATCTTTAGAAAAAGTAGAAGAAGAATTAAAGATTTTATTAATTCCAAAAGACCCAAATGATAATAAAAATGTTGTTGTAGAAATAAGAGCAGGAGCAGGCGGCGATGAAGCTGCACTTTTTGCGGGAACTCTTTATAGACAATATGTTAGATATGCAGAAAGATGTGGCTGGAAAACTGATTTAATTTCCACAAATGAAATAGGCATTGGAGGATATAAAGAAGTTGTTTTCATGATAATAGGAAAAGGGGCTTATTCAAGATTAAAATATGAATCAGGCGTTCACAGGGTCCAAAGAGTTCCTGAAACTGAAAGTGGAGGAAGAATCCACACATCTACGGCTACAGTAGCAGTGCTTCCTGAAGTTGAAGATGTAGAAGTTGAAATTGATATGAATGACATAAAATTTGATGTTTTTCGTGCTTCAGGTAATGGAGGACAATGTGTAAATACGACCGACTCAGCAGTTAGACTTACTCATATACCTACAGGTATTGTTATTTCTTGTCAAGATGAAAAATCGCAACTCATGAACAAGGAAAAAGCCATGAAACTTTTAAGGACTAAACTTTATGATTTAAAATTACAAGAACAAAATGAAAAAAACTCTGCAGAAAGATTATCACAAGTTGGAACAGGTGATAGATCAGAGCGTATAAGAACATATAATTATCCTCAAGGGAGGGTTACGGATCACAGAATTAATTATACAACTCATCAAATAACTGCAATAAATGATGGTGAACTTGATGAACTGATAGATGCATTGACAACAGCAGACCAAGTTAAAAAACTTGAAAATATAGAAAAGTAATATTAGTTTAAAAACAATTTAATATAATTACAATCAAAAATCCCAAAAAATAATTGAAAAATACTTTTTGGGATTTTTATAAATAGTTCTAATTACTTTATATATTTTTAATTTAGAATTTTTTAAATAATTCTTATATTGGCTAGACACAAAAGTCATTAAAAACATATCAATTTTTTTTAAAATGAAAAATTATATAATTATTCCTTGATTTTTAACTATTTTACCCCTCTAATTTTATAAGTTTTCAAGCCTTGATAATTATGGTATACTTTAAGTCAAAAGTGATCTTATGGAAAAATGGTTTATTAAAAATTCAAATAACTATAAACTTTCTTATGAAAAGTTTGGGCTCAATAAAATTTTATATAAAATTCTTTTGAATAGGGGAATAAAAACTGATCAAGAAATTGAAAATTACTTGAATATAAAATTAGAAAATACACATTCCCCGATATTATTAAAAGATATGATTAAAGGGGCTAATCTTATTAGCAGTCATATTAAAAAAAATTCAAATATTCGTATTGTAGGAGACTATGACGTTGATGGTATTTGCTCCACCTATATCTTATTTAAAGGTTTAAAAAACCTTGGAGCGAATGTATCTTATGATATACCAGATCGTGTTCACGATGGTTATGGTATCAATAAAAGAATTGTTAATAAAGCCTATGAGGAAAATGTCGGCTTAATTATTACTTGTGATAATGGTATTGCAGCATTTGAAGCTGTTGAGCATGCAAAAAAATTAAGTATGGATATAATTGTTACAGACCATCATGAATGTCCTCAAATTGAAGAAAACGGTGAATTGGTGGAAAAAATTCCTTCGGCTGATGCTGTTATTGATCCTAAACAAAAAAATTCCAAATATCCATTCAAGGATATATGTGGAGCCTGTGTTGCTTTTAAACTTATTTTATATTTATATTTAATTAATGGTAAGGATGAATCTGATGTATATAATGAATTTTTGTCATATTTAACCTTCGCTACAATTTGCGATGTCATGCCCTTAAAAGATGAAAATAGAATATATGTACATTATGGCTTAAAAACATTAAGGACAAATAAGGACCCAAGTTTAAATGCTTTGTTTGATGCTTGTAATATTAATAAAGAGAACATTGATGTTTATCATATAGGCTTTATTTTAGGGCCAACTTTAAATGCATGTGGGCGATTAAGATCAGCTAAAGAAGCTTTAGAAATGTTACTTACTAAAAATTATGAAGAAGCTCTAATTAAGGCTAATAGTATTAGGGGGTTAAACAATAAAAGACAAGAATATACTAATGAAGCCTATGAAAAAGCATTAAAGATAATAAATAATGAGAGCCTTTTAAAAAGAAACCCAATTTTAATAGTTTATATTCCAAAAATCAATGAGTCAATTATTGGAATTGTGGCAGGAAGAATAAAGGAAAAATTTTATAGACCAACAATTATACTAACTGATTCTGAGGGTGTAATTAAAGCATCAGGAAGAAGTATTGATGAGTACAATATATTTGAAAATGTAAATTTATTTAGAGAAAGGCTTGAAGCTTTCGGTGGTCATAAAATGGCATGTGGATTTTCAATAAAAAAAGAATTTTTGGAAGGCTTTAAAGAAGATTTAAATAAAAATGCTAAATTAACTAAAGATGATTTATCAAAAAAAATATATATTGACTATCCATTAAAATTTTCACAGATAAATATGGATTTATTTACTAATTTAAGAAGGTTTGAACCTTACGGTACGGGTAATGAAAAGCCGATATTCGGAAATAAAGATGTTAAAATTATTGATATAGCATTTTTCGGTACTAATAAAAATGTAATTAAACTAACTTTAGATGACGGCACTGCTATCATAAAGGCAGTATTATTTAAAGATGGCGATGATTTTTTAAGCGGTTTATCCAATGCATATGGAAAAGAAGCTGTTTTATCTCTTTTGAAAAAAACAAATAAAAATATAAAAATTGATTTAATTTTTTCATTAGAAATTAATAACTTTAGGGGTAATTCAAATATAGAATTGAGAGTTAAAAGTTACAGAGTAAGTGGTGATAAAAATGACAATTGATGATTTAATAAAAAAAATGGAAACTTATAACCCTAATCTTAATGAAGATAAGGTAAGAAGAGCCTATGAAATGGCCAGAATTCATCATGAAGGGCAAAAAAGAAATTCCGGTGAAGATTATATTATTCATCCACTTAATGTTGCCATGATTCTTGCTGATATGGATATGGATACATCTACAATAATTGCAGGCCTTTTGCATGATACTATAGAAGATACTTCTGTTACTTATGAAGACGTTGAAAAAAATTTTGGTAAAGAGATTGCCGATCTTGTTGAAGGTGTAACTAAATTAACAAAAATTAGCTATAAGAGTAAAGAAGAAAAACAAGCTGAAAATATACGTAAGATGGTTTTAGCTATGGCAAAAGATATTAGAGTTATAATTGTAAAGCTTGCTGATAGACTTCACAATATGAGAACTCTCGAATATATGACTGATGCAAAAAAAATTGAAAAAGCAACAGAAACTTTAGAAATATATGCACCCATAGCTGATAGACTTGGTATGAGTAGAATAAAATGGGAATTAGAAGACTTATCTCTTCGCTATTTACACCCTGATGAATATTACAAGTTAATTGATATGGTTAATAAAAGGCGAAAAGAGAGAGAAGATTTAATTAACTATATTATAGCAAGCTTAAAAGAACATTTGTCAAAAGTTGGAATAATTTGTGAAATAAATGGCCGACCCAAAAATTTTTATTCCATATATAAAAAAATGAAAGTAAAAGGAAAAGTTTTTGATGAAATTTATGACTTATCAGCAGTGAGAATTTTAACAAATGATATAAAAGATTGTTATGGTGCTTTGGGAGTTGTCCATACCTTATATAAACCAATTCCCGGAAGATTTAAAGATTATATAGCAATGCCAAAACCTAATAATTACCAATCTTTGCATACTACAGTAATTGATAATAATGGTGAAACCTTTGAAGTACAAATTAGAACATATCAAATGCACCAAACTGCCGAATACGGGATCGCAGCCCACTGGAAATATAAAACAGGTCAAAGTAAAACAACTACTTTTGATGAGAATCTAACTTGGCTTAGACAGCTAATGGAATGGCAAAAGGATTTAAAAGATCCCACAGATTTTATGGATACACTAAAAGTTGATTTTTTTGCTGACGAAGTTTTTATTTTCTCACCAAAAGGTGATGTTATAAATTTACCTGAAGGGTCAACGCCGATAGATTTTGCATATAGAATTCATACTCAAGTTGGCAACACCTGCGTTGGTGCAAAGGTCAATGGAAGAATTGTACCTCTCAGTTACAAATTATCAAGCGGTAATATAGTAGATATTATTACAAACGCAAATTCCGGTCCTTCGCTTGATTGGCTTAATATTGTAAAATCTAACCAAGCCAAGAAAAAAATATCACAATATTTTAAAGTTAAAGATAGGGATAAGAATATTGAAATAGGAAAAGATATACTTGAAAAGGAAGCTAAAAGATTAAACTATAATGTCATTGATTTTCTAAAACCTGAATGGTTAGAGGAAGTTAGGATAAAAATGAATATATCCACACTTGATGACTTATATGCAGCTTTAGGTTTCGGTACAGTTAAACTCAATCAGGTAATATCAAAACTTGTAGATATTTATAACAAATTTAACAGAAAACCTATAAAAGATGTAATTAGACAGACTAGAAAAATCCATAAAAGCGGCATTGATGTTAAAGGGGTTGACGGTGTAAATGTAAGAATTGCAAAATGTTGTACGCCTGTCCCAGGTGATGATATAATTGGATATATAACTATTGGTAGAGGAATATCTGTTCATAGAGCTGATTGCCCCAATGTTTTAAATAATATAGAAAAGTCTAGAATAGTTGAAGTTTCATGGCAAAAAGAAGAAGGAACAAGTTACGAAGCGGCTATAGAAGTTAGAGCTTTAGACAAGCCTAATGTAATAAGTGATGTTGCTAACAGAATTAATGAGGCAAAATTAAACATGACAAGTCTTAATGCTAAAGCTACTAGAGATGGCGATACAATTGTTGATATAATATTGGAAATAACTAATATTGATGAACTAGAAAGAATTATTGAAAAATTAAAAAAAGTAAAGAATGTATTTGATGTTTACAGAATGAAGGCGTGATTTTATGAGAGCAGTTGTTCAAAGGGTTAAAAATGCAAGTGTGGAAGTAAGTGGAAATATAATTGCTTCTATAGACCGTGGAATATTATTATTACTTGGTGTAAAGGCAGGAGATACAGAAGAAGATTTTTCCTATATTTTTAGAAAAGTTTTAAATTTACGTATATTTGATGATGAAAATGGAATAATGAATAAATCCATTTTAGATTTAAATTTAAATTTATTGGTGGTCAGTCAATTTACCTTATATGGAGATGGCAGAAAGGGGAATAGACCATCATATGTACAGGCTGCAAAATCAGAAGAAGCAACATATTTTTATGAAAAATTTATTGAAGAAGCAAAGAAAGAAAATATTAAAACTGAGCATGGTAAATTTGGAGCGGATATGGATGTAAAATTAATTAACGATGGTCCGGTTACAATATTATTAGATTCATCAAAGGAATTTTAAGGAGTTGATTTTTTGGACAATAAAATTATTAGACTTATTTGTGGACCCTTACAAGAAAATTGCTATATTATTTATAATAAAGAAAATAAATGCGTAATTATAGATCCGGGATATGAATTTGAAAAGATAAGCAAAAATATTGATTCTAAAAATTTAGAACCCTTATATATTTTACTTACTCATGGACATATAGATCATATAGGTGCCGTTAGCGAACTTAAAGAAAGATATTCTATAAATGTATATATTCATGAAAGGGATAAATATATGTTGGAAAATCTAAATGTAGAAAGGGCTCACCTATATGGCATGAATGTTAAAAGTACTAAAGTAGACCATACTGTAAAGGATAATGATAAGATAGCCTTTGGTGATAAATTTATCGAAGTAATTGAAACACCGGGTCACACCGGTGGAGGTATTTGCTATAAATTCGGTAATCTACTGTTTTCAGGAGATACTCTATTCCAAGGTTCCATAGGAAGATTTGATTTTCCGGAATCCTCAGGACTTGAATTGATGGAATCCTTAAAGAAACTTAAAAAATTACCTCCAAATACTATTGTTCTGCCTGGGCACGGTCCGGAAACAACAATAGAAAATGAGTTAAAATCTAATCCTTATTTAATGCGCATATGATTAATATAAATTGTAACGATGAAAAATTAAAAAAACTAATATGGGATTTTGTAATTTTTAAATTTCCTCAAAATTATAATATTGGGGAAATTTTTTTAAATATATTTGTTAATAATAATATTTGTACCTTAGAGTTATCTTTTAATGAAGAAAAAAATTCTATCAACATAAGATTTTCTGATAAAGATGACTTAATAAAGAGTATAAAGAGATTTTTATTGAATTTCTTCGATGATAAATTAGATTTAGATAAGTCTTTTGGAATTTTAAACGGTGTAAGACCCCTTAAGCTTTTTAGAAAAATAAGGCAAGTAAATACTTTAGAAAATACAAAAAAAATATTAAAAGATAGATATTTATTAGCAAATGAAGAAATTGAATTATTATCAACAATATATAATAATCAAAAAAATATAGTTGATAAGTGCTTTTATAGAAATTATTCAATTTATATTCATATTCCTTTTTGTCCAAGTATATGTTCATATTGTTCTTTTGACACAATGCTTTATAATGAAGAAAAGGTTATTATTTATTTAAAGACTTTGCTAAAAGAATTAAAAGAAATCAGTATATATTATGACAAACCACCCAATACAATTTATATTGGAGGTGGTACTCCATCTGTAATTTCAATTAATGATCTTGAAAAAATTATAGATACTATTTTAAAATATTATGGTAGACCCAATGAATTTACAGTTGAGTGTGGTAGGGTAGATACTTTCTCTTTAAAGCTATTAAAAATGCTAAAAGAAAAGAGTGTAACCAGGATATCTATTAATCCTCAAAGTTTTAATGAAAAAATAGTCATGAGTCTAAACAGAAATTGTTCTAATTTTTTAAAGTGGTTTGAAAAAACTAAAGAAATGAATTTTTATACAATTAATATGGATTTAATCTTAGGGCTACCCGGAGAAAGCAGGGAAAGCATTATAAATTCTATAGATATTACTAAAAATTTAGGGCCTGAAAATATTACAATCCATACTTTAGCTCTAAAAAAGGGGTCTGATCTTTTCAATAAAAATTACATAAACGATAATGATTATGGAGATATATTAAAATATTCAAAAGATTTGATGCAGGATGTAGGCTATAAGCCATACTACATTTATAGACAAAAAAGAATGGCGAAAAGTGGAGAAAATATCGGTTATGCAAAAGAAGATCATTTATGCCTTTATAACATTTTAGTTATGGAGGAAACCGAAGATATACTAGGGTTTGGCTTAGGTGCATCAACTAAAATTTTAAATAAAACCCTAAAGTTTAAAAGATCTTTTAATTATAAAAATCTTAATGACTATGTTAATAGAATTAATGATATAATCATAAAGAAGTCACAATTAATTGAAAAAAAGGAAGATATATTTTGAAAGTAAAAGATATATTAAAAGATGTTAAAATTATTGATATACGTGGCAAAGTCAATATGGATATGGATATTACAAATATCTCTTATAACAGCAAAAACATTGAAGAAAAGGGTCTTTTTGTTGCAATAAAAGGTCTTATAACCGATGGACATAAGTATATAAAAAATGCTAAAAATAATGGTGCGGTGCTTGCTTTAGTTGAGGATTTTAAAGAAGTTTATATTCCTCAAATAAAAGTTGAGAATACAAGATTTGTACTTGCCGACCTTGCAAAAAACTTTTATAAAGATCCTTCTAAGGAATTGAATGTTATTGGAATTACTGCTACAAACGGTAAAACTACTACATCCTTTATGCTTGAAAGAATACTTCATGAATGTGGTAAAAATACCGGAATAATTGGTACAGTCTATACAAAATTTGCTGATATTAAAATACCCTCATTATTAACTACACCTGAAGCTTTGGAACTTCAGAAATATTTTAGACAAATGGTTGACAAAAAAATAACAGATGTTGTTATGGAGGTTTCCTCTTCTGCAGAACAAATGTCAAGAGTAAGAAATATAGATTTTGATATAGTTTCATTTGGAAATTTAAGCAAGGAACACATCGACCAGCACGGTTCCTTTGAAAATTATTTTAAGGATAAGTCTAAACTTATCTTAGAAGCTAAAAAAGATTCTTATGCTTTATTAAACATGGACAACGAATATATAGCTTCGCTAAAGAATAAAACACATGCAAAAGTTTTGACATTTTCAATGAATAGTAACGTCTTTGACTTTGGAGTAAGTGATATTGATTTATCTAATGCTTATGGTAGATTCACCTTTAATATCAATAGAGATATAAGTGAACTCAATTTAAAAAAATCCTCCTTTAAAGTTGATATGGGTACAGTTGGTTACTCATCAATAATGAACGGATTAATTGCCATAGTTATAGCCTTAGTCTTACAAATACCAAAAGAACCAATTCTTAAAGCTCTTAGAGAATTTAAAGGCGTAGAAAGAAGATTTGAATTAATATACGATGAAAAATTTAAAATTTTAGATGATCACTTTGCTAATGAGAAAAATATTGATTCTACAATGGCGACTTTATCAAAAATTAAATACAATAAACTCCATATTTTGTATGCTATACGAGGCAACAGAGGATTAGAATTAAATCGTGAAATTGCTGAAAAATTGTGTTATTGGGTAAAAAGATTAAAGGTCGATACCTTATTAACAACTTTAAGCCAAGATACCGTTAAAAGTAAAGATGAGGTTAGCGAAGAAGAGTTAGAAGTATATAAAAATATTTTAATCAAAAATAATGTTACTACTGAATATTATAATAAACTGGAAGATGGCGTTAATAAAATTCTTAATTGTGCTAATAAAGATGATATAGTTTTATTGGCCGGTTGCCAGGGAATGGATAAAGGTGCAAAATTTGTAAAGAATAATCTAATTTCTAATAACTTGGTTAAAAATGTTAAGGATTTTTCAACAAGAATAGATAATAGAATTTGTTAATATTGAAAATATGTATATAATAATTTATAATTATTCATATAATATAAATTTAATGTCAGATGTAAGTGATTACTTAGGGACATAAAATATAAATTTGCTCCTTATGACAGGAGCTTTTATTTATGGAGGTAAAAATGCTAGAAGGAATGGGGAAATTAAAAAGAACTAATTACTGTGGAGAGCTAAGAGAATCAAATATTAATTCAGAAGTTGTTCTTATGGGTTGGGTTCAAAGAGTTAGAAGCCTTGGTTCTATAATTTTTATAGATTTAAGAGATAGAGAAGGAATTTGTCAAGTAATCATTAATGAAACATGTCCGCAAAGTATTATTGAAAAGGCGGCAAATCTTCATAACGAATATGTAATTGCCGTTAAAGGTATTGTTAGAATGAGGTCTTCTGTCAACGAAAAAATTGATACCGGTAAGATAGAAGTATTAGCAAATGAACTTAGGATTCTGAATGAATCTGAAGTGCCACCAATTTACGTAAAAGATGGAGATAATGTTTCTGAAAACATGAGACTTAAGTATAGAACCTTAGATTTAAGAAAACCCAGTATGCAAAGAAATTTAATGATTAGGTCTAAAATTTATAAAGTAACTCGTGACTTTTTCTATGACAACGGATTTATTGAAGTGGAAACACCAATGTTGACAAAGCCAACACCGGAAGGAGCAAGAGATTATTTGGTTCCTTCACGTGTTAACCCTGGAAAATTTTATGCACTTCCACAATCCCCGCAACTTTTAAAACAGTTGCTAATGGTATCCGGTTTAGATAGGTATATACAAATAACAAAATGTTTTAGGGACGAAGATTTAAGGGCTAATAGACAACCTGAATTTACGCAAATTGATATGGAACTTAGCTTTGTTACTGAAGATGACGTTATGGATATAAATGAAAAATTTTTACAAAAATTATTCAAAGAAATGCTAAATATTGATATCAAATTACCTTTAAAGAGAATGAAATATAAAGAATCTATGGATAGGTTTGGAGTGGATAAACCTGACTTAAGATTTGGAATGGAATTGAAAAATATAAGCGATATTGTTAAAAATTCCGGATTTAAAGTATTTGAAGAAGGAGTAAGATTAGGAAGCGTCAGAGGAATAAAAGTTGAAAACGGTATTAATAAATATTCTAAAAAACAATTAAAAAAACTAGAAGAATTTGTTAAAGATTTCAAAGCTCAAGGTTTAGTTCAAATAAAGATTGATGATGAAATTGATTCACCAATTAAAAAATTTGTTTCTGAAAAAGTAATCAATAATATTGTTGAAACTTTTGAAGCTAAAAAAGGAGATTTAATATTAATTGTTGCCGGTAAAGATCAAGTAGTATTTGATTCATTAGGAAATTTGAGAAATAAAATTGCTAAAGATTTAGATTTAATAGATAAAGATTCTTTTGAAATGCTATGGATAACAGATTTTCCTTTATTTGAGTATGACGATGAAGAAGGAAGATATGTTGCTAAGCACCATCCTTTCACTTCACCAAAAGATGAGGATTTAGACATTATTCTTACAGAACCCGAAAAAGCAAGGGCAAAAGCCTATGACATTGTTATAAATGGAGATGAAATGGGAGGAGGTTCCATAAGAATTAATGACCAAGAAATTCAAAAACAAATGTTTACTGCCTTGGGATTTTCTGAAGAATCCGCTAAGGAAAAATTCGGATTCCTGCTTGATGCTTTTAAATATGGAGCACCACCTCATGGAGGTTTGGCTTATGGACTTGATAGACTAACTATGCTATTTACAGGAGCGGAAAACATTAGGGATGTCGTAGCATTTCCTAAAACCCAATCTGCAACTTGTCTTTTAACGGGAGCACCAACAAAACTTGATGATAAACAATTAGAAGAAGTGCATATTAAAGTAATAGAATAGGTGATTTAATGGAAAAACTCGGAATAGTTAAAGAAGTTAATGATGAAGATTTGTATGTTGAAGTTGCTAGAGAAAGCCCTTGCGGTGTTTCATGTGCTTCCTGTCATTTAGCTTGCAATGAAGGACGAACCGAAATAGTTCGAGTTAAGAATTTTATCAATGCCAAAGAAGGTGATGTTGTTATTGTTGAAATTAGTTCACGTAATTTATTAGGGTTTTTTCTTTTAGTTTATGGATTACCTCTGTTATTTATGTTTATTGGTATTTGCCTTTCTTACTATATATTAATGCGTTTGGGTATTAAGAATTATGAGGTTATTTCCTTATTCATTGGGATCTTAAGTTTAGCCTTAGCTTACTTACTAATTAACAAATATGATAAAAAACATGAAGCATTAAGAGATAATTATGTAAGCGTCCGAAAATATAAAGTATAGGTATAATATGAATAAAAACAAATTTATTTTATCTTTATTTTTTATGTTATTAATTGCTATAGCAACAAATTTATTTACCGAATTTATTAATAACAGAACTGAAAATAAAGAGCAGGAACTGAATATATTAGAAGAAGATCTAAAATATAAGCAGCAAACATTAGAACAAATCAAAAATAAAATAAAAATCACTGATGATATTTACACGAGTTCATCTAATGAATTTAAAGATAAATTTGGATATGATTATAATATTCCTCAAGAAGAAGAGATCAGAAATTTTTCTTTAATGAAAAAAGAAGAAAATAAAGAGATCAAAGAAAATATCAAAAATCTTATTATTAACTATAAAAATTATTATGAAGGCAGTATATATGATAGTGAATTTTTTGATTCATATATGAGTAACTTTACTTCATTAACTGAAGATGTTAATTATGAACAATATAGGGACATAGCTAAAGATTTAAAAATTGATTTATTTATAAATAAAGTTGAAGATGGAGCTATTTATTATATTAAAAATAGAAATAAAGATAAAAAAAACTTGAATATCTATTTATTAATTTACGCTAACTATTCTTCATATTTAAAATTTTTTGCAGATAATGAAAAAGTTCCAATCAACGAATTATATGCGGCTGTTGTTAATCTTCATAATTTATGTAGAAAGATGGAATCTTTATCATATGATTTGGGCAAATTAAAATCTGAAAATTTAGAATACTTAGCTAACAATCTCTATGAGCTTATGAAAAATTATTATGGGAATATGGGAATAATCAATTCTTTGGAGTAAATATATGAAAAAAGATCTAAACTATTTAGTAATAATATTATTAATTTTGGGAATAGGTTATTTCTCAGTTACAAGTTATAGAAATATTGTTAATAATCCCAAATCAACTTTCTCAATAAATCATGAAATTAAAAATACTAAATTAAAGCTGGACAAAGTGCTTAATTCTATTGATGAAAGTAAAAAGATACTTTCTAATAAGAATATTCAATTAGAAAATTTAAAAAATGAGCTAAGTCACTTTAATGTAATTTCAAATAAATCAAGTATAGATGAATTAAAAAAATCAATTATAGAACTTAATCTAAAAAATTTATGTTGTGATATAAGACTAAACAATATAGGCTCACAAACACAGAGTGTTATGCCGTTAACTTCAACATTTATTTATAACAACTTAAATGACCGAGAAATTCTAAATAATATAAATTTTTTACCTATCTACCTTGAATATTCATTTAATAGCTCTTTAAACACAGACATTAGTAAACATAATATTGAAGTTTTAAAGTATTTAGGAATATTAGAATATTTAGACAATGGAAATAATTATTTGATAAAGTCAAAGTTACTAAAAGATTATACAAATTTAACTAATATAAATAAGAGTGCTTATGAAATTTATATGAAGGAAAATAATTATTTAAACTTATTTAAGGACTGTGAAGTTATTAATTTTCAAGGTAAACTGTCTGAATATACTGATAATTTAGATGAAAAAGTTGAAATAATGATTAATAATGAGAAAATTGAAAATCCCGATTTCAAAGATATAAATTTATTAGTAGTTTTTTCTTATGATATTTTAAATACCGGTGTTAGTCATTTAACCTTTTTAAATGTGGTTGAAAATGGTACTGAGAAAATATTAGAAGATAAAAATGGACGAAAATTTATGATAAATACTTCGGATGGGAAAGATGAATATTTAAAATATTATGATTCAAAAGGCAATGTTTTTTCCTCTAAAAAACATTCAACTCAATAATTATTAAATTAATTTCATTAAAACTATATCAGTAAACTATTTATATCAATAGTATAGATATAGTTTTTTACTTATTAGAATTATTAAACAAAATTTATATTATTTTACAATTATTTAATGTAGATTTATTTATGTTAGAACAACAAAGTGAGGCGAAAATGGCAGAAAATATAATTAATCTTAGATATAAGGAAAAAAATATTATTTTAATACCTACGGCACACGTTTCTGTTGAAAGTGTTAAGTTGGTTAAAGATACAATAGACAAATTCAATCCGGATTCTATATGTGTTGAATTGGACGAAGGCAGATATAATAACATTATAAATTCTAAGGCTTGGAAGAACACAAACATTATAGATATTATCAAGCAAAAAAAGGTTACACTTTTGATTGCTAATTTGATTCTAAGTGCTTATCAGGCAAATATTGCAAAAAAATTAAAAACGAAACCCGGGGCAGAAATGATGCAAGGAATTAATTCTGCCAACGAACTTAACAAAAATCTGGTCTTAGCTGATAGAGATATTCAAATTACTTTTAAAAGAATATGGAGAAAAATGAAATTTTTAGAAAAATGTAAATTGATTTTTTCATTTGTATTTTCAAAAGATGAAGAAGAAAACATATCAGAGGAAGATTTGGAAGAACTAATTAAAAGAGAAAATTTGGAAAATGTAATTATTGATATGGGAAAAGAATATCCACAAATCGCAAAAGTCCTTCTTCATGAAAGAGATAAATATTTGGCTTATAAAATTAAAAATGCTCCGGGCCAAAAAATAATCGCTATTTTAGGAGCAGCCCATAGTTTGGGCGTAGAAAAAGAAATTTATAAAAATTATGATATTGATGAACTAAATAAAATACCGGAAAAAAGTAGATTTTCAAAAATATTACCTTGGCTTATACCTGTAGCTATCATAAGCTTAATTATCTATGGCTTTACAAAAAATATTAATACCGGATTTGATCAAATAAAATCGTGGTTTTTATATAATTCAGTATTAGCTGGATTGTTTACAGCAATTGTCTTAGGGCATCCTCTGAGTATTTTAACAGCCTTTATAGCTGCGCCATTTACATCATTAAATCCATTTCTAGCGTGCGGTTGGTTTGCAGGATTAGTTGAGGCAACAATACGAAAACCGACAGTTGAAGATGTTAATAATATTCCCCGGGATATTTTTAGAGTTAAAGGTATATTAACAAATAGATTTTTAAAAGCTTTACTAATTGTTATTGCTGCAAATTTAGGCTCCTCAATAGGAACTATAATTGCAGGCACAAGTATAATAAAAAATATATTATGAACTTAATGAACTAATTAATTTGTAGATAAACCCTAATAAGTGATACTCATACAATAAAAATAATATTTTTATTTAAAATCAACACAATTTTTTAATCAGATAATATTAACCGAACGGTTTTTTACTTTGATATTAGTATGAGGAGCCAATAGGCTCCTTATTTTTTTATATTAATTTATGATTTTTTAAAATGTTCTTAGTAATTTTTGAAATAGCTTGTGAAAATACAATGCCCATTGATAAAGCTGCAGCAATAAGTAAAGTATGAATCAAATTGGTAAACATCTTAGAATAATCATTATATATAAAATAATACATAATATAATACATACCTGCTCCAGGAACAATCGGTATCAAACATGGCAGAGAAAAAACTGTTGCTGGACTTTTAAAAAAATAAGCACATATTTCTGCTGCAATTCCAATACAAAAAGATGCTATAAATCCGCTTCTTAAATAAGAACCTGAAGATTTTAATGTGTATTCATAAATTGCCCATATAATACCACTGATAAGGCAAGTAATTAATATGGTTTTTTTTGGTACTTTAAAATAAAGACAAAATCCTAAAGTAGCAAATGCCGCAAAGATAAATTGAATTACATATCTCATAAAATACCTCTCATTATTGTTAAACCAATACCAACGCCTATAGCTATAGCCAGGGCTATAAATACAGCCTTAATTAAAGTTATTGCACCGGTTATAAATTCACCACTCATAATATCTCTTAAGGCATTTGTAATTGCAACTCCGGGCACAATTAACATTATTACTCCAATTATAATCTTATCAAAATCGTTGCCAAGACCCATGTAGACACATGTTATTGCAAGAATCGATGATAACGTGGCTGCTATTACATTGTTTATGAAAAATGATAGCTTGAATTTATTAAAGTAAATGATAAACCATGAAATAATAACTCCAATAATAAATGAAGCTAAAAACTCAAGCGGCTTACCACCAAAAAGAGCTGTGAAAAAAGATGCACCAATCCCACCTGCAACTATTTCTTTTAATTTACTTTCCTTAAAATTCTCAACGGAAGATAAAAACTTATATGACTCATCTAAATTATAGTTATTTGTAACAAATTTTCTTGAAAAAGAATTTATCATATCAATTTTTTTCATATTTGTCTCTGACACTTTAATTTTTTTAAAAATTGTAAGATTTTCACCATTGTAAAATGCCGTTAGAAAAATAGCAGTAGGTAGAGCATAACAGTCTACAGAATAAATAGAATCTGTAGTTGAAACAATTCTTTGAACGGTATCTTCAGCTCTATATGATTCCGCACCGTTTGAAATAAGAAGACTACCCGCATATAATCCCAAATTCATAAGTTTTTTTACTTCATTTATATTATTAATTTCAAGTGACATGCTTACCCTCCTTTGATATTATAACATGCTTACTTTAAATATCTGAATATTTTAAGATATTTTATTTGTTCACAAGAAATTAAAAGTAAATTGAATCTGTAGGATTACTTTGCTATAATTATTTAAAAGGGGTGATTAAATGAATATACCCGTGGTTTCAATTATTGGAAAACCAAATGTTGGAAAATCAACATTATTTAATAAAATATTGGGAAGAAAAATCTCCATCACTGAGGATACTCCGGGAGTAACTAGAGATAGGATATATCACAGAGCTTCTTGGCTAGATTATAACTTTTTGTTAGTTGATACTGGAGGGCTGGATCTTAGAGATGAAGATATTTTTATGTCAAATATAAAAGCTCAAGTGGACCTTGCTTTACAAACCAGTAATGTAATAATTTTTGTTACTGACGGATCTTTTGGTCCCAGCCCTACAGATAGAGAAATCTCCAATTATTTAAGAAGAACTAAGAAAAAGGTTATATTAGCAGTTAATAAATGTGACTCTAAGCAAACTAAAGATAACATATATGATTTTTATGAATTGGGTTTAGGCAATCCTTTCCCTATAAGTGCTGAACAAGGTACAGGTGTTGGTGACCTACTTGATGAAGTTGTTAAGGATATTGATAAATACAAATACGGTATGGATGATGATTCAATAAAAGTTGCTCTTATAGGCAAACCTAATGTTGGTAAATCATCATTATTTAATTATTTGTCAAAAGAAGACCGCTCTATAGTTACTAATATACCGGGTACCACTAGGGATGCAATTGATACTAACATAACTTATAAGGATAATGAATATATATTTATAGATACGGCAGGACTTAGGAAAAGAAAAAAAATCAAAGAAAATATTGAGAGATACTCAGTCATAAGAACTTTGACAGCAATAGAACGGTCATCTGTTTGTGTACTATTAATAGATGCTATTGAAGGAATATCAGAACAAGATTCAAAAATTGCAGGCTTTGCTCACGATAATAACAAGGCTATAATTATATGTGTTAATAAATGGGATGCAATAAAAAAAGATACCTACACAATGAAAAATTTTGAAATCGAAGTGAGAAAAGAACTCCCGTTTTTGTCATATGCCCCTATTATCTTTATTTCTGCAATTATGGGTAAGAGAATTGAAGAATTATTAGACTTAATTGAACTTGTAAACAATAATTATAACCATAGAATTCAAACAGGTTTATTAAATGATATATTAAACAGGTCTGTATTAATGAATCAGCCGCCATCTGATAAGGGAAGAAGAGGGAAGCTTTATTATGGATCACAAGTTTCTGTTCGTCCACCGAAATTTTTATTATTTGTAAATGATCCTTCGTTATTTCATTTTTCTTATATGAGATATCTTGAAAATCAAATTAGGGAATCCTTCTCCTTTGTTGGAACACCAATAATTCTGAATTTAAAGACTCGTGGAGAAAAATCATGACGTTTATTAAAATAGCCATTTTATCTTATCTTATTGGGAATATATCAGGAAGTTATTTAATAGGTAAGATTTTTTTAAATAAAGACGTAAGGAAATATGGATCCGGTAATGCAGGCACAACTAATGCTTTCAGAGTTTTAGGAATTTATGGTGGATTAGGAACTTTTTTAATTGATTTTATGAAAGGTATATTACTTGTTATTATAATTAAAAAGTTCTTCGGCTTAACTTATATACCCTTTGCTATATTTTTTGGAATCCTTGGCCATGACTTTCCTTTTTATATGAAGTTTAAAGGAGGTAAAGGCATGGCTATGACTTTAGGGGCTTTCACTGCACTATCAATAAAATTAACAATCATCCCCTATTTCATTTGGCTTATAACTGTATTAATAACGGGATATGTTTCTTTAGGTTCACTTCTTTTCTTCGTAAGTTTGGCAATTTTTTATATACTGTTTGGGAATTTAGGAATATTTTCCACGGTCTTTATTATTTTAATTAGTGCTCTTGGTATAATAAGACATAATTCAAATATTAAAAGATTAATTGAAGGAAATGAAAATAAAATTGGAGGTAAGAAATGAATATTGCACTTGCAGGGGGAGGATCTTGGGGCACTGCCATGGCAAGGCTTCTTTCAAAAAAGGGTCATAAGGTAAATTTCTATATAAGAAATCAAACAACAATAAATAATATTTTAGAGAGCGGAGAAAATTCCAAGTATTTACCTGGAATTAAGGTTCCTAAAAATATTTATTTATCAAATGATATTATTAAGTCAGTTGAAGGTGCGGATATTTTGGTTCTTGCTGTTCCAACTTCAGCTGTAAGAGTCTTATTAACATGTATAAAAGATAAGTTAAATAGTAGTGTAATAATTGTTAATCTTTCTAAAGGAATAGAAATAGATTCTTTAAAAAGAATTTCAGAAGTTACCGGTGAAATCTTGCCTGATAATCCATTTGTGGCTCTCTCAGGCCCATCTCATGCTGAGGAAGTCGGTAAAGATATACCTACGACTGTAGTTGCATCTTCAATAGATGTAAAATATGCAAATATTATACAGGATCAGTTCTCCACTGATAATTTTAGAATTTATACAAATACAGATCTTATAGGAGTTGAAATTGGTGGTGCCCTGAAAAATATTATAGCCTTAGCAGCTGGAATTAGTGATGGACTTGGGTTTGGAGATAATACAAAAGCCGCTTTAATGACCAGGGGGATGTATGAAATGAGTAAAATGGGTTTAATGCTAGGAGCTAATCCACATACATTTAATGGTTTATCTGGAATGGGGGATTTAATTGTTACTTGTACTTCCATGCATTCAAGAAATAGAAGGGCCGGGATTTTAATAGGTAAGGGAAGATCCATTGAAGAAGCAACTAAAGAAGTTGGGCAAGTTGTAGAGGGAATTAAAACAACAAAATCAGCCTATCAATTGGCAAAAAAACATAATATTGAAATGCCAATAAGCCAAAGTCTTTACCAAGTCCTATATAATGGCAAAGATCCAAAAGATGCAGTAAATATTTTAATGACTAGAAAGAAAAAAGAAGAAATTGAACAAATTTTTTTCGACTAATGTAAAACACTTCTATTTATGTTATAATTATTAAATAATTAATATTATAATTTAGGTGGTAATTTGATTCAAAAAAAGTTAAAAAAAAAGAGGGTTATTAGAAAAAGGATTTTAATATTCATAATTATAATTCTAATAATTGCTTTTTCTATTAAGGTTATTAAAGGAAAAAGTTATAAATCATACAAAACTATTTTTCCAACTTTAACCACTTATGAAAATGATATTGATACAACTTTTTTTAATGTATTAAATGAAAAAGTTTATAAGGCTGAAGGAAATGGTATTGCCATCTTTAATGCCAGTGAGGCTCAAAAAGTTCCTGTTGGTTTTGAAATAGCCAGTATAAATTTGATGGAGGATGTTTCTACCTTACGTGATGAACTTCTTAAAGTCCAAACGGCAATTAAATATTTAGATTCCGGAGAAAAAATAGAAGAGAAATTAAATTTTAACAGAGATATACAAAAAGATATTTTAAGCAAAAAATTTGAAAAAGTTAATGAGGAAATAAATTCTTTAGAGTTGGGATCCACAAACTCTTTCAGTATTTCTGAATTAAAAGAATATTTAAGCATGGACAAAAATGACTTATTGAATAAACAGGATGAACTTTTAGAACAAATTGCAAAGTATAATATATCTTTTAATGCAGATTTCACAGGTCTTGTATCATATGAAATAGATGGTTTGGAAGATTATTTCTCATCAGATAATTTAGATAAATATACTTATGAATATATTGATAAGAACTTTAAGCCCAAAAAAAATAATATTAAATTAAAAGTTACTAAAGATGATCCTTTATTTAAATTAATAGATAATTTTACTTATTATGTTGTTGCAAAAATTTCTAAAGACTCTCTTATAAAAAACTATAAAGAGGGTGACAATATAAAAATAAAAATAAATAACTTAGATATTCTAAATGGTAAAGTTATAAAGATAAAAAAATCAAAGGGTAGGGCCGCAATTGTAATTTCACTTGATGAAGGTATTGGAGATATATATAATAAGAGAATTCATCAAGGAGAGATAATAGTTGAAAAAACTCGAGGATATATAATTCCAAAGTCAGCTCTAATTGAAAGAAATAATTTGTTAGGTATATATGTACAAGAAATAAAAGGTCTTGTTAAATTTGTACCTGTTGATATAATAAAAGAAGAGGCAGATAAAGTTTTTATTAATAGAGGTAATCGACAATCATTAATTGAAATAGGCGATAAAAGTTTTAAAACATTAACGATTAATGATGCTGTAGTGCTAAGCCCAAGAACGGTTGATGAATCACGTATTTTAAACCAATAGGAGGGTATATGTCAATTAAAGATAATCTTAATTATGTTTTAGAAGAAATTGAAAAAGCAAAACATCATTCTTTAACAAATGAAGATGTTAAATTAATAGCAGTTACAAAAAATCATAGTATTGATGTAATTAAAGAAGCCATTAATTTAGGAGTTACAGATGTCGGTGAAAATAAAGTACAAGAATTGACCGAAAAAATCAATGGACTTGGACAAATTGTGAATTATCACATGATTGGAAATTTACAGACAAATAAAGTAAAATATATCTATAATAAAGTTAGCATGATTCAATCATTAGATAGAATTAAACTGGCTGAGGAAATTGAAAAAAGAGCTTCCACAAAAAATATCATCGTAGACTGCTTAATTCAAATAAATATTGGCAGTGAATCGCAAAAAGGTGGTATAGAATATGATAAGACTCTTCAATTTATTTATAATTTATTAGATTTCAAGCATATTTCCATAAGAGGACTTATGGCAATTGCTCCAAATACAGAAGATAAAAAATATTTAAGAAGTCTCTTCAGAAAAATGTTTGAGATGAAAGAAAGAATTGCTAAGGAAAATATATCAAGTGTCAGAATTGATTACTTATCAATGGGAATGAGTTCAGATTATCAAATAGCCATAGAAGAAGGCTCAAATATGGTAAGAATTGGCACAAAAATCTTTGGGCAAAGAAACTATTAATTAGGAGGATACTTATGGCAGAAAAAACAGTTGATAAACTAAAGAGAATTTTCGGTTTTGCAGATGACGAAGCATATTATGATAATTATGAAGATGATTATCAAGAAGAACAAGAAATTCATGAAGAAAAACAGCCGGTGGAAAACATTGGTTATACATCCAGACGTTCATCAAAAACTAAACCGCTTTCTCAAGGAGGACTTGTTATTACAGTACAAGAACCATTATCTTATGATGAATCACCGGTAATTGTTGATGATTTAAGGCAAAGAAAAGCAATAGTTTTAAATTTTGAACAGTTAGACACAGATGTAAAAAGACAAATCTTTGACTTCGTTAATGGAGCTATCTATGCATTAGATGGAAGCATTCAAAAAGTTAACAAGGATATTTTTATCTTAGCACCAAGCAATGTTGAAATTGATGGACTTAAGGAAACATTAAAAAATAATGGTATGTTTCCTTGGTAAAATTGAATCGAGAAATACTATTAAAACAAATTAAAAATTTAGATGACTTATATCAAATGAAAAAAATACTTGATAAATGTGAGATTGTTATGAATACTTGCACTAATTTGTCTAGTGATTTTTTGAATCCTCATGAAATTAAACTGGCAATAAGTATTTTAAATTCATTTGATGTAAGTTTTTCTATAGATGGGGGATATGATGAAGCAGAATACGCTGTAATTTCCATTTATCCCTCATTTTTAAATGAGCCTAAAGATGATCCTATCTCTTGTTTAAAATTTCTTTCTATAGATGGTATTAAGCATAATAATGTGTTGGGTAGTCTATTAGGTCTTGGAATTGATAGAAGAAAAATTGGTGATATTTTAATTGGAGAAAAATTCACTTATTTTTTTGTAAAAACTGAATTAAAGAATTTTATAATTAGTAATTTTAAGAATATTTCAAAAAATTCTATCAATATTTATGAAAAGAATAATAAGGACTTATTGCCACATAAAGAATATTCTTATAAAAAAATTATCGTTTCAAGTTTGCGTTTGGATACATTTTTATCTGGAGCCCTTAACATTTCAAGAAATAAGGTTAACAATATAATAGCTAGAGATTTAGTTAAAATTAATTTTACTGAAACAAATAATATTTCAACTAAATTAAAAGAGGGAGATATTTTATCAATTCGTAAAAAAGGTAGAATAGTATTTGATAAAATTTTAAAGACTACAAATAAGGATAAATTTATATGTCAAATAAAAATACCCAAATAATGGAGGTCAAATGTTTGTTGCATTATTATCAATAATTTTTATAATAGTTGATCAATTTTCAAAATATTTAGTTGTGAAATTTTTAAAAGATGGATTAGTTTTAACTATTATAGATAAATTTATGTGGTTTGTATATACAGAAAATACTGGTGCTGCATTTGGAATATTAAAGGATAAAAGATTTTTATTCACTATAATTACGGTGATTACATTAGTTGTAATTTTATATCTACTAATTAATAATTATAGCAAAATAACTATAATGACTAAAGTTTGTACATCTTTAATAGTAGGAGGTATAATTGGAAATTTTATAGATAGAGTTAGACTTGGATATGTAGTTGACTTTATAAGTACTAATATTTTTGGCTATTCTTTTGCAGTATTTAACTTAGCGGATGCATTTATTGTGTGCGGTTGTATAATAATATTCATCTATAGTATCTACTATGAAAACAAAGGTAAATAATGGAATTTTTTACAGTTAATGAAAATTATATAAATGAACGTTTAGATGTTTTTTTAACAAAAATGACAACCATTTCAAGGTCACAAATTAAAAATCTAATAGAAGATAAGAAAATTTTAGTTAATAATAAATCAGTAAAAGCCGGATATAAATTAAGTCTTAATGATAATATTTCACTTATTTATCCCAAAGACATTAAACCTTATGCTGAAAATATTGCCTTTAAAATAATTTATGAAGATAAGGATATAGCAATAATTTCCAAACCACAGGATTTAGTTGTTCATATAGGTGCCGGAAATATTTCCGGTACCCTTGTTAATGGTTTGTTAAATAAATTTGAAAGTTTATCTGACATTGACCCAAACAGACCCGGAATTGTTCATAGACTGGACAAGGATACATCAGGACTTATGATTATTGCAAAAAACAATGAATCTCACATTAATTTAGTAGAACAATTTAAAAATTCAGAGGTCAATAAAAGTTATCTGGCAATAGTCCATGGTAAAACAAAAGATTATGATATCATTAACGCTCCAATTGGAAGAGATGAACATAATAGAAAAAAAATGGCAATAATTTATAGTAATTCTAAACCTGCAGTTAGTGAATATAAAAAAATTAAGGAATTCAATGAATATAGTCTTTTATGTGTTAGTATTTTAACTGGTCGAACCCATCAAATTAGAGTTCAC
The DNA here is from genome assembly GCA_902489255.1 of uncultured Peptoniphilus sp. Lineage (GTDB taxonomy): Bacteria > Bacillota > Clostridia > Tissierellales > Peptoniphilaceae > Peptoniphilus_A. Next base: position 109,424 of record CABTZF010000001.1, read on the forward strand.
ATGGCTTACGTTGGTCATCCTGTCCTTGGTGATTTAGTTTATGGGAGAAAAAATAATTTAAAAATATATAAGCAAATGCTTCATTCTTATAGAATCGCTTTTAAACATCCAAGAACCGGAGAATTTATGAATTTTCAAGATGATTATCCTGAGAGGTTTAAAAATATTATAAAAAGGTTAAAGTAATCTTTTTTATTTATCAGTATTAATTCCTGCTTAATAATTCGATTTCATTATATTATATAACATTGAAATTAAAAAAACTTAATGAAATATATAGTAGTGGATATAAATAACTTTGGATATGAAACAGCTAAAACAATGTGAACTGAGGAAAGGATACGTGTTAGATAGCGGAGTAGATGTAAAAATTAAAGAAATTGACCTTATAGATGAAAATGTTATTAGGATTAATTGAGATATAAATCTAATAATTGTTAAGAATAAAAAATGATCACATTAGAGTTTTTTGATAAATTAATACTTTTTACCATACATATGCTTTTATACAATTCTTTAAAAGTAAAGATTTTCAAATAAGTCATTGTTACATAAATAAGCTTAGTATCAACATAATTAACCTTCTTGACAATAATATTTTAAGTATCGATTATTATATTTTTATCTTTTATCTTTATCAATTCTTTTGTATAATTATTAATAGACATTGAATCACTCCTTGGTATTTGCTAGCAACTATATTTTATAGGAATGTGATTTCTATGTCTATTTTTTTACATACCTAAATAAGAATAGTGCTGATGATTTTTCACCAACACTATTTATTAATGAATCTTCTTATAAAACCATTTATTTTTTATTCTTAAATACGGTAAGTATTAATTTTGTTGAGATATAAAATAATATTAATACAATAAAAACTCCCAAAAGCCCTAGTCCTGCAACCTTGAAACCTTGTTTCATTAATTCCATATACATAAAATCACCTCATAATCATTGGGACAAGAGCCAATATCATGGACCCGGCTACTACAGAACCTAACTGACCAGCAACATTAGCACTCATTGCTTGCATAAGAATAAAGTTAGTCGGATCTTCTTTTGTGGCTAGTTGTTGAACAACTCTGCCACTCATAGGGAAAGCGGAGATTCCTGCAGCTCCAATCATTGGATTAACTTTATTTTTTAGGAACAAATTAAGAAATTTTGCAAAAACAACTCCTCCGGCTGTATCAAAAATAAACGCAACTAATCCCATAAACATAATCATTATGGTGTTTATATTTAAAAAATCTTCGGCTTTCATTGTACCACCAATTGTTATGCCCAATAAAATTGTAATAAGATTAGCAAGGTCATCTTGAGCAAACAATGACAATCTTTCAAGAACGCCACATACACGTATCAAATTTCCAAACATCAAGGCACCTATCAATGCTACTGACATAGGAGCTATAATGCCTGCAATCACAGTTATTAATATTGGAAAAAGAATCTCTACTATCTTTGGCACATGCACGCTGGTATATTTCATTCTAATTTTACGTTCATTTTTTGTAGTTAAAAGTTTTATAACCGGTGGTTGAATAATTGGAACTAAAGACATATAAGAATATGCTGCAACAGAAATTGGAGCCAAATAATTTTGAGCAAATGTTTTAGCCACATAAATAGAAGTTGGTCCGTCAGCAGCACCTATGATCCCAATTGAAGCAGCTTCAGGCAAGGAGAATCTCCCGGTAGATAAAGCAAAAAGCATTGTAGCAAATATACCAAATTGAGCAGCCGCTCCAAAAAATAACATAAAAGGGCTGGCAATTAAAGGTTTAAAATCAATCATAGCACCAACAGCAATGAAAATTAATATTGGAAATAACTCTGTAGCAATTCCTATATTATATAAAATTGTTAAAAATCCTTCATCACCAATAGCTGAAGACATTGGAATGTTACAAATTATTGCACCAAACCCTATAGGCAACAATAAAGAAGGTTCATATTCTTTAACTATAGCTAAATAAATAAGCAAACCACCTATAATAAACATAATAATTTGATCAGTTTTTAAATCTAAAATTCCTTGTAATAATAATTCCATAATACCTCCTTTTAAAATTATATCCATAATATAATATTTTCTCAAGAATAGAAAATTAGAATTCATTTTCAATGCCTATTAATTATTTAATTTTTAACTAAACTTTTCAGCATAAGTAAAATATGCTTAGTTTTTATTATTCATAAGTTAAAGGTAATTCTAAATAATTTTATTAATAAAATTTACAAATTAGCTTGTTAAATTATATTTTATAAAGTACAATTAAATTACTTAATGATTAAGAATGTATTGAAGGAGGTGAATTTATGGACTTTAATGAAGTTTTGAATAAGGCTTATGAATATGCAATTAAGTATACCGATAAGGGTGTAACTGCAAATTATATCCCAGATCTTGCAAAAGAAGATAAAACAAGAGCCGGATGTGCCCTTATTACTCCGAAGGGAGAATTGTTTGAAGTTGGTTCATGTAACTATAAGTTTTCTATCCAAAGTATAATTAAGATTGTTATTTATTTATGTGTTTTGGAGAATTATGATTTTGATTATATAAAGAAATTTATTGGAGTTAAACCATCCTCAAAACCCTTTAACAGCATAATAGAACTTGAACTTTCCAATAAAAATATACCTGTTAATCCATTTATTAACGCCGGTGCTATTGTAGCTTGTTCACTATTGTTGGAAAAATTTGGCAATAATACCTTTGACTTAATACTTGATAAGACAAGAGAGGTTATAGGCAATGATAAATTAGATTATAGTAGAAGTATATTTAATTCAGAAAGTTCCAGTGCCTTTGCTAATAGAGCATTAACATATATGTTATTAAATAGTGATATCATTAATAAAAACATAAATGTTGAAGATCTTCTTAATACTTATTTTAAGTCATGCTCTATTCTTGTTGATGCTCATGATTTAGCTTGTTTATCCTTTATATTATCAAGAGATGGAAAGGATATAGATGGTAATGAAAAATTAAAAGCTCATCATGCAGGTATTATTAGAACTTTAATGGCGACATGCGGGACATATGATTATTCAGGAGATTTTGCAATTAGGATAGGCTTGCCTGCAAAGAGTGGAGTCGGCGGTGGAATAGTAACAGCTTCTAAAGCAGGTTATGGAATAGGAGTTTATTGCCCGGGATTAGATTCTCATGGAAATTCCTATGTTGGAACTAGAATGCTGGAAAGCATTTCTAAAGATTTAAATTTGAATATTTATTAAATTAATTTATGGAGGTTATTTATGTTAAATTTTTTGGATTCATTAATACAACCCGTTAACTCCTTATTGTATTATCCGATTTTAATTATTCTTTTGTTAGTAATAGGTTTAATTTTTACTATCAGATCAGGATTTTTACAAATAAGACTATTTAAAGAATCAATTAATGTTGTAATGGAAAAACCTACCAAAGAAGGTGCAGTATCATCTTTTCAAGCTCTAATGGTTTCTACTGCTTCAAGAGTTGGCACAGGTAATATTGTAGGTGTATCTACAGCTATTTGTTTGGGTGGATATGGTGCTGTATTCTGGATGTGGATTGTTGCCATAATCGGTGGCGCTTCAGCTTTTGTAGAATCAACATTGGCACAAATTTATAAAAGACGTGATAATGAAGGAAATAGCTATGGTGGACCTTCTTATTATATTGAAACTGCTTTAAAAAATAAAACTTTGGGAATTATTTTTTCAATTTCATTAATATTAACTTATGCAGTAGGTTTCAACATGCTTGCAGCATATAATTTACAGACTGCTTTTCAAGCATATTCTTTTTATAATCCGTCAGTTACTCCTTGGATAATAGGTGGCATACTTGCTTTTATAACAGGATACTGTATACTTGGCGGAGGTAAAAGAATTATTAAGTTTGCTTCTACTTTAGTGCCAATAATGGGTGTAATATATATATTAGTTGCAATTGTTATGATTCTTTTGAATATTAGCTACCTACCTACAGTCTTTTATAGAATATTTTCAGATGCATTTAATTTTAAAGCAATATTTGGATCAATTGCAGGCTCAAGCATGATGTATGGTATAAAAAGAGGTTTATATTCTAACGAAGCAGGTATAGGTTCTGCTCCTAATGCCGCTGCTGCTGCTGATGTCAGCCATCCTGTAAAACAAGGTTTAGTTCAAATGTTATCAGTATTTATAGATACTCTTTTAATTTGTACTGCAACAGCTTTTATGTGTCTATCATCCGGTATTGAACCTACTGAAGAATTAAGTGGAGCTCCCTATGTTCAAAAAGCACTTTCAACATTTTTAGGTAATTTCGGCTATCATTTTATAGTATTATCTTTAGTTCTATTTGCATTCACTACATTAATAGGAAATCTGTTCTATGTAGATACAAACCTAGCTTATATTAATGGAAAAACACCAAGTAAATCTTTTATGATTTTTTACAGAATTCTGGCTGCTATAATTATATTGTTTGGAGCGGCTCAAGAAGCAGGATTGGCTTGGGACTTGTCTGATATGTTAATGGGCTTTATGGCTCTTATAAATTTACCGACTATTTTAATATTAGGTGGCAAATCCATAGCCTGCTTAAAAGATTATGAGGAACAAAAGAATAAAGGAGAAAATCCGGTATTCTATTCTAAGAATATTGGCATAACTGAAGATTTAGATTATTGGAAATAAAATTTTTATCTTGTAATCTGCCGAACAAATTCGGCAGATTTTTTTAATACAAAATATTATTAAACAATATAAATATGATAAAATATAAGTATAAATATATTAATTTTTATTTGATATTGCAATTTAAGAAATTATTCTTTTGAATAATATTTATAATTTATCAATATTAAAAGGAGAAATAATGAGTGAGCTAGATAAAGATATTTCTTTTATTTTAGAAGTTGAAAAGATGAAGTCAATTTATAGGAAAAGTACAAATCTTTCAAATAATAGAAGAGAAAATGATGCGGAACATACATATTACGTAGCAATTACAGCTATGATTTTAAATAATTATGCAGAAAATAATATTGATATAAATAAGGTTATTAAGATGTTATTGGTTCATGACCTTGTTGAAATTGATGCAGGAGATACTTTTGCCTATGACAAAGAAGGTTATAAAACAAAGTATGAAAGAGAGCAAAAAGCTGCACAAAGAATATTTGGAATGTTAAGTGATGATAAGATAAATCTTTACAAAAATCTGTATTATGAATTTGAAAATTGCACAACAGAAGAAAGCAAGTTTGCTAATCTTATTGATAGAATAAGTCCAATATTATTAAATTATTTTAATAAAGGTGGTACATGGAAAGAATATAATATTAATAAGGAAATGGTTTTGAATAGAATTAAAGGACTTCAAAATTCATCACATGAAATTTATTCATATATTAGCGATTTACTCGATGATTATTTTGATTAAATTATAGAGGTGAAAAAATGACTGACTATGATATTATTATTATTGGAAATGGTGCAAGTGGAGTATTTGCATCTTACGAATTCACTAAATTGAAAAGTAAATTAAAGGTACTTGTTATTGAAAAGGGTAATGATATTTACCATAGATTATGCCCTATAAAAACAGGTACAGTTGAAACTTGTATTGGTTGTGTGCCTTGTAATATCATGAATGGTTATGGAGGTGCAGGAACCTTATCTGATGGAAAATATAACATAACTACAAATTTTGGCGGTGAATTACATAAGTATATTGGTATAAAGAAAGCTACAGAATTAATGGAATATGTGGATAATGTTTTATGTTCTTTTGATGGGGGAGAATCAAAATTATATTCAACATCTAATTCCGACCTAAAAACTTTAGCCTTAAAAAATGATTTACATTTGCTTGATGCTAATGTTAGACATTTTGGAACCGATCGAAATATTAAAATATTAGAAAAGATTTATAACTATACCAAGGGTAGTATAGATATGATTTTTGGAACTATTGCTGTAGACATTAGTTATGAAAATAATAAGTACTATGTAAAAACTGATAAGGGAAAAATTTATTCATGCAATAAATTAGTATTAGCATCCGGTAGGTCAGGTTCTAAATGGATATCACAAATTTGTAAAAAATTTAATATCAATTTATTTTCAAATCAGGTAGATATAGGAGTGAGGGTTGAGCTTCCGGCAGAAGTATTTAAACATATTACAGATGTAGTATATGAATCAAAAATAGTATATCAAACCAAGGGATATAATGACTTAGTGAGAACTTTTTGTATGAATCCTTATGGACAAGTTGTAGCAGAGAATACAAATGGAATAATTACAGTTAACGGTCATGCTTATGCCGACCGTAAATTACAAAGCCCCAATACAAATTTTGCTCTTTTAGTATCTAATAAATTCACCGAACCTTTTAAGGATTCAAATGAATATGGTGAATCTATTGCAAGATTATCAAATATGCTTGGCGGTGGGGTTCTACTACAAAGATTTGGCGATCTCATCAAGGGAAGAAGAAGTGACAAAAGAAGAATGGAAAAATGTTTTACAATTCCGACCTTAAAAGCTACTGCCGGAGACTTATCTTTAGTTATTCCAAAAAGACAGCTTGATTCCATAATTGAAATGATTTACGCCATTGATAAAATAGCTCCGGGTACTGCTAATGATGATACTCTGTTATATGGGGTTGAGGTTAAATTTTATAACTCCAAGGTTGAAACTAATAATAATTTTGAAACTGCAAAAAAAGGACTGTTTGTTGTTGGAGATGGTGGAGGAGCAACACATTCTCTATCTCAAGCTTCAGCTTGTGGTGTTTATGTTGCCAGATTTTTAAATGAAAATTTCTAAATATTTATATTGTCTATGCGATAAATAAAGATTCTGCATAATTTCGAGATTCATATGTTATAATTAAATATTATGAAATGAGGGATAAATTGAATTCAAATATTGATTTAATTACAGCTTCACAAAATAGCGTTAATGAATATATACAAAAAATTAAAGATCTGACAAATAATTCTCTTTCAGCTATGGTCATTACTCATGGATGCCAAATGAATGAACATGACTCTGAAAAGATAAAATGGCTTTTAGAAAAAATGGGATACAAATTAGTGGAAGATAAAAATGATTCAGATTTAATTATTTTAAATACTTGCTCTGTAAGACATAGTGCTGAAGATAAGGTGTATGGACAACTTGGAATTCTTAAACACTTAAAAAACACCAAAAAAAATTTAAAAATCGGTGTATGTGGTTGCATGATGCAAAGAGAAGCTTCAAGAAACTATGTTATTGATAAATTTGAAAATGTTGATATTATTTTTGGCACCAATAATATTTGGAAAATGCCTGAACTTTTATATAAATCTTATAATGGGCAAAAACTATCTATCGATATACAAAATGAGTACTCAGATTTAGATAATAATTTAGGTTCAAATAGATTGTATCCTTTCAAATCCTATGTAAATATAATGTATGGCTGTAATAATTTTTGTACGTTTTGTATAGTGCCTTATACACGAGGCAGAGAAAAAAGTAGGGAGCCTCAAGATATTTTGGATGAAGTTACTTCCTTAATAAATAGGGGTTCAAAAGAGATCACTCTATTAGGACAAAATGTTAATTCGTATGGCAATGGACTTGAAAATAAAATCACTTTTACAGATTTACTATATAAAATTAATGAACTTGATGGTATTGAAAGAATAAGATTTATGACATCGCATCCTAAAGATATATCTCCTGATTTAATATATGCTTTTAGAGATCTTGATCACTTATGTAATTTCTTGCATTTGCCTGTCCAATCAGGGTCATCAAGAATCTTAAAACGAATGAATAGACGATACACAAAAGAAGATTATCTAAGAAAAATTGATAAGATTAAGGAAATTAATCCTAATATTGCCTTATCTACTGATATTATGATTGGATTTCCCGGAGAAACTGAAGAGGATTTTGAAGAAACGCTTGATCTTGTAAAAAAGGTAGAATATGATACCTCTTTTACATTCTTATATTCCATGAGAACAGGGACACCAGCTGCTAAAATTTCAGAACAAGTTACGGATGAAATTAAACACGATAGATTTCAAAGATTACTTGATGTACTATATCCTATTCAATATAAAAAAAATAAAACCTTTTTAAATAAAACTGTTAAAGTATTAGCTGAAGATGTGTCAAGAAAAGATCCTAATAAAATTTCAGGAAGAAATGATGAGTTTAAGTTAATTAATTTTTTAGGTTCTAATGACGATATTGGAAAAATAGTTAATGTTAAAATCACCTCTTGTAATTCATTCTCTTTAGAAGGTGTTAAGGTTGAATACTAAAAAACTAACCCCAATGATGGAGCAATATTTAAAAACAAAAGAAAAGTACCCTGATTCAATACTTTTTTTTAGACTTGGTGACTTTTATGAAATGTTTTTTGATGATGCTATATTGGCTTCAAAGGAATTGGAAATTGCTCTTACAAAAAGAGATGCCGGCTTTGACAATAAAGCTCCAATGTGCGGAATTCCATATCATGTTGCCCAAACTTATATTTCTAAATTAATAAATAAGGGTTATAAGGTTACAATTTGTGATCAGGTTGAAGATCCCAAGCTCGCCAAAGGAATAGTCAAGAGAGAAGTTACAAAAATTGTTACACCCGGAACTTTTACAGATGGAGAATTTTTAAAAAGTGACGAAAATAATTACTTAATGGCAATATACATTAATGCTTATGATCTTAGTATCTCATATACAGATTTTTCAACAGGTGAAATGTATTATATGAATAAAACTTTTTTAGATAATGAAAAATTATATTCGTATATGCTTGATGAGATATATAGAGTTATGCCAAAAGAAATTCTTATTAATGAAAATGACGAGGCTTTATTTAAGAAATATTGTCCTAATAATTTTTATATAACGCATTATAATATGAAAGAAATTGATACCGTTGATATTATATCCTTGGCTAAAGAGAGCCTTGGAAATATCAGCTATAATAATTTTAAAAAAATTAATATAGGTCAAAATATTTCAATTAAAATTATATTAATTTACCTGCATAAAACTCAAAAAATTCAATTAAATCATATAAATAATTTCTCTTATTATGATTATAACAAAAATATGCTTTTAGATGAAAATTCTAAAAGAACGCTTGAACTTGTAAAGGGATTGAATACTAACAATAAGAAAGGCTCCTTACTTGAAATTTTAGATAAATGCCAAACTTCCATGGGTTCAAGGCTTATGAAAAAATGGATAACAAGTCCACTTACAGATATTAATGAAATAGAGAACAGACTTAATATCATTGAGGATTTTAATAGCAATCTATTAGTTACAAATGACATAAAAAAATATTTAAAAAGTATTTATGATATTGAGCGATTGAGTCTAAAAATTTCAAATAAAAGTATAAATCCAAAAGAAATATATTCTTTAAAAGAAACAATAATTTTGTCTAATAAAATTAAAAGTTTATTGGCTGTTCAGAAAGGGAGTTTGAAAAATTTATCATTAAAGATTGAAGATCTTAAGCTTATTGCTGATGAAATTGACCAAATATTAATAGATGACCCACCAGGAATAATAGAAGATGAAAGAATAATAAAAAAGTGTTATTCACCTGAATTAGATGAACTTTTTTCCGCCAAAGAAGAAGGAAATAAATGGTTGCTTAATTTTGAAATGAATGAGAGGGAAAAAACCGGTATAAAAAATTTAAGGATAAAATATAATAAAATTTTAGGTTATTTTATTGAAATTACCAAATCAAACCTGGACCTTATCCCAGATGAATATATTAGAAAGCAAACACTGGTGGGTAGTGAAAGGTATTTTTCTATAAAGCTTAAGGAAATGGAATCTAAGTTACTAATATCAAAAGATGAGGCCTTAAGGTTACAGCTTGAAATTTTAAATAAATTAAAAATTTTTTTGTTAAATAATATAATTAAATTTCAAGAATTGGCAAAAGTTATTTCTGAGATTGATGTATTAGTTTCTCTATCTGAAGTTTCTAGAGTTAATAACTATATAAGACCAAAACTTAATAATGTTGGTATCATTGATATAAAAGAGGGAAGGCACCCAATTGTTGAAGAAAATTATAAAAATGAACTTTTTGTACCAAATGATACTTTCCTTGATAATGATAAAAATTTAATTCATATTATTACCGGTCCTAATATGGCAGGGAAATCAACATATATGCGACAAGTTGCATTAATAACAATTATGGCTCATATTGGATCATTTGTACCTGCCAAGGCTGCAAATATTTCAATAGTGGATAGAATATTTACACGGATTGGAGCATCTGACAATTTGGCTATGGGTAAATCTACATTCATGGTTGAAATGAATGAAGTAGCTAATATTACTCAAAATGCTACAAAAAAATCACTGCTGATTTTGGATGAAGTCGGAAGAGGTACTTCAACCTATGACGGCTTATCTATTGCTTATTCTATTTTAGAATTTATTGCAACAACCCTACAAGCTAAAACATTGTTTGCCACCCATTATCATGAACTTTGTAACTTGGAAGATATATATGAGAGCATTTCAAATTTAAGTATTGCAGTTAAAAAAGAAGATGATAATATTATTTTTTTAAGGAAAATTATTAAAGGTCCTTCATACCATTCATATGGAATTGATGTTGCTAAACTTGCAGGCATTAATGATTTTATAGTAAATAGAGCCTGGGAGATATTAAAATCCTTAGAAACACAGAAAGAAACAGATAAAAGTAATATACCTAAAAAGAAAAATGATTATTCTCAAAAATCAATTTTCGATCTTGAAAAAGATCAATTTTTAAAAAATATTAAGGAAATAGATATCAATCAACTGTCACCAATTGCTGCTTTTAACTTATTAAATGAGATAATTGAGAAATCTAAGGAGGTTTAGATGGCTATTGTATTATTAGACGATAATACTATTTCAAAAATTGCTGCAGGAGAAATAATTGAAAATCCGGCATCTATTGTAAAAGAACTTTTAGAAAATTCCATAGATGCTCATGCAAAAAATATTACAGTAGAAGTAAAAAATTCACCAACCTCTTTTATAAGAATTACAGATGATGGGGACGGTTTTAATTTTAGTGAAATTAAATTAGCTTTTCAAAGGCACTCAACTTCAAAACTAACCAAAATTGAAGATTTAGAAGATTTATCTACATTAGGTTTTAGGGGAGAAGCCTTAGCAAGTATTTCCAGTATTTCAAAGATTACCCTATTAACAAAGACTGAAAAAGATTTAGCTGGTACTTCGACAAAAATTATAAATAGTGACATAATAGAACAAAATTATGTTGGTATGCCCAAGGGATCTACCTTTTATATAGAAGATATTTTTTATAATACACCAGTTAGAAAAAAATTTTTAAAATCCGATAATGTTGAATATAATTTAATATTTGATGTAATTCAAAAGATTGCACTAGGTAACTCTAACATTTCAATTACTTATATAAAAGATGGAAAAAGTTTATTAAATAGCTTTCAAAATTCAAATTATAAAAATCATATTTTAAATATATTGGGAAAAGAAATAGCTTCAAATCTAATTGAAAATAATTTTAAAAGTGAAAATTATAATATTAAAGCTTTTTTTTCAAATAATAAACTTTTTAGAGCATCCAGAAATCATGAATATATTTATATCAATGGAAGATATGTGAGAAATAGAGAAATTTCTAAAAGTATAGAAAAAATATATAAATCTTTAATACCGCTTAATAGGTTTCCCGTATTCATCTTATTTATCAATATTGAGCCAAGCTTAATTGATGTAAATATTCATCCTAAAAAACATGAAATTAAATTATCTCATGAAAATAATCTCATCGCTATATTAGATGAAATGGTAGAGGAGGTTCTTTATCCTAACAGAAGTTTACGAGAAATAGAAAAAATTTCAAAAGTCAACTTAAATGTTTTTGAATTATATGATGGTGAAAATGATGCGAATGATTCTAAGCAAAAAGATATTTTAAATATAAA
>CABTZF010000002.1 GCA_902489255.1 uncultured Peptoniphilus sp.
AAAAAACACAATGGCTAAACTTAAATACTTGATAAAAAAAGATGTTGCAGAGTAGAATCATCTATTCTGCAACATCACCTTTACTTTATGTTTTTAGCTTATGTATTGATTTTAAAATATATAATAGTTATGTATTTTTTATTAGTCTTTAGTATAAATATAAAAAATGGCGGGATTAGTTATTGTAATCCGCCATTTTTTCGTTTAATAAAGATTTCATATTATAATTTTCTAATAACTGAAAATTATTTATTATATCATAAGTGTTATTTGAGCTTAGTTCATAGACCAGATTGTTAATTTTATATATGCCTTTTGCCTTAACTACTCTATTTATATGATCGCTTTTTACATATATGAGAAGTTTTGGAGAGTTTTCAAATTGGTAGCTATCATAGTATTCATATTCTTTTAATGAGTCTTTTGGTAAGTTTTTTATAGATGATGATGTAGAGAATGTAATTTTTACTAGAAGGTCATCTTCTTTGTCATTAAAGGAGTTCTGCTCAACTGAATATATATTTACTTGTGAAATAGGTCCTCCAAAAAATTCTATGTAACTTACATAGATTTGGGCTGGATTTTTGAACAGGTCTATGCCTAAATGATTTTCAAATAGTCTCAAGTCCCTGTATGTAACCTTGAATTTGAAGTTTTTATCTTTTGATTTTGTGGTATTTTTTAAATTTTCAAAAGAAATTCTTACGGGCTTTACCCTATATACTTGGTCTATGTTATTATAATTTTTTGTAGATGATAGGGAGCAGGCACCTAATATTAATATTAAAGGAATTAAAAGTATCTTTTTCATAGATTCACCTCTTTACTATTTTATCATACTCACATATAAATAGAAACAAGTGATTTTTTTAATATTTAGTTGATATATTTTATAAATTTAGTATAATTAAATTGTTAAGGATATAACAAAGGAGGATTTTATGACAAGAATTGCAGTAATAGCTATTATTGTTACTAACCCAAATTCTGTTGAAAAATTAAACGAAGAACTTCATGAATTTAGACAATTTATTATTGGAAGGCTCGGAGTTCCTTACAGAGAAAAAAATTTAAATATTATCTCTATAGCCTTGGATGCTCCTATGGATACTATTAACGCACTTAACGGGAAAATTGGTGCTTTGCCAGGAGTATCATCAAAGACAATAATACAATAATGAATGTTGAGGATATTTGTAATAAGTTTTATCTGACTAAAAAGCTTTCCTTTGAGGAATTTAAGTTTCTTTATTGCTTGGAGGATTTTTCTTCCTTAAATGCTTTTGCTAGAAAATTATCTTTGAAAAATTTTTCTAATAAAATTTATATTAGGGGTTTAATTGAAATTTCTACTGTATGCAAGAATAATTGTTATTATTGCGGTTTAAGAAGTGATAATAAAAATACCGAGAGAATTAGATTAAAAAAGGAAGATATTTTAAAAAGAGCTGAGGCTGGTTATAAGATGGGAATTAGAACCTTAGTTATGCAGGGAGGGGAAGACCCTTTTTATACTAAGGATTATATGGTTGATATTATTAAAACTCTTAAAAATATTTATCCAGACATTGCCATCACCCTATCTCTTGGAGAAAGATCTTTTGAAGATTTTAAAGCTTTTAAAGAGGCTGGTGCTGATAGGTATCTTTTGCGTCATGAAACTTATGATAGGGGTCATTATCAGGCACTGCATCCTCGTGAAATGTCTTTTGACAACAGAATCGAGTGCCTTTATAATTTAAAATCTCTAGGTTTTCAAACTGGATGTGGTATGATGATAGGCTCTCCCTATCAAAAAATTGAAAATGTCTACAAAGATCTAGAACTAATTTTAAAATTAAAGCCTCAAATGGTTGGTCTTGGACCTTTTATTGCCCAAAAAGATTCGCCTTTTAATAATTATGAAAATGGTAAATTAAGTTATGTTCTTAAAATATTATCTATTGTAAGAATTGCTGATGAAAAAGTTCTTTTGCCTGCGACTACAGCTCTTGGGACTATCCATAAGATGGGAAGGGAACTTGGAATTCTTGCTGGAGCTAATGTTCTTATGCCAAATATTGGCAGCGAAAAATTGAGACAATCTTATAAGCTCTATGATAATAAAATTGGCACTAAACTTGAAAATGAAGATGATTTTTTCTCTCTGAGTTCTAAAGTTTTTGCAATAGGTTATGAACTCTCTATGTCTAGAGGGGATTATTGACAGGAAAGATTAAAATCTGACCTGGAAAGGAGAAATTATGTATAATAAATATTCAAGCGATCCTAATGAATTTATTAATCATGAGGAAATTTTAGACACTTTGGATTTTGCACAAAAAAATAAGCACAACAAGCTTTTGTTAGAAGAAATTCTAAACAAGGCTGCTTTAGAAAAAGGTTTGAGCCATAGGGAAGCGGCTGTGCTTCTCTTATCTGATGAAAAATGGGTCAAAGACGGTATTTTTTCTCTTGCAAAAAAAATCAAAGAAAATTATTACGGAAATAGAATTATTCTATTTGCACCTCTTTATCTTTCAAATTATTGCGTAAATCACTGCGTATATTGTCCCTACCATGCTAAAAACAAAAATATAGTTAGAATTAAATTGACACAGGAGCAGATAAAAAATGAGGTTATTGCTCTTCAAGATTTAGGTCACAAAAGGCTTGCTCTTGAACTTGGTGAAGATCCAGTAAATAACCCAATTGATTACGTCTTGGAATCTATTGATACAATTTATTCGATTAAGCATAAAAATGGCTCAATCAGACGTGTCAATGTAAATATTGCAGCTACTACTGTAGAAAATTATAAAAAATTACATGATAGGGGAATAGGTACATATATCTTATTCCAAGAAACTTACAATAAAAAATCTTATGAAAAACTTCATCCTTACGGACCTAAACACGATTATGATTATCACACAACAGCCATGGATAGAGCCCAAGAAGGCGGGATTGATGATGTTGGTATTGGAGTTTTGTTTGGACTTGAAACTTATAAATATGAGCTGGTAGGATTGCTTATGCATGCTGAACACTTAGAGGCAACTTTTGGTGTTGGACCACACACTATTTCTGTTTCAAGAATCCAACCTGCTGATGATATTGACCCTAAATCTTTTAAAAATGCTCTTGCAGATGATATTTTTGAAAAAATTATTGGTCTTATTCGCTTGAGTGTTCCATATACTGGTATGATTATTTCTACAAGGGAATCAAAAATAGTAAGGGAAAAAGCTTTAGCTTTAGGAATCAGTCAAATCTCAGGTGGTTCAAGAACTACAGTTGGCGGTTATGCCAATGGTAAGGATGTAAATTCTGCTCAATTTGAACTGGCAGATAATAGAACCCTTGAAGAAGTTGTAGATTGGCTTATTGAGCTTGGATATATACCATCATTTTGTACTGCTTGCTATAGGGCAGGCAGAACTGGAGATAGGTTTATGGCATTGTGCAAGTCTAAGCAAATATTAAACTGCTGTCAACCCAACGCTCTTATGACTTTAAAGGAATATTTACTTGATTACGGTTCAGATTTTTCTAAAGAATTAGGAGAAAAATTAATTGATCATGAACTTAAGAAAATTCCAAGAGATTCTGTAAGAGAAAGAGCAAAAACCATGATAGCTCAGATGGCTTATGAAGGAAAGAGAGATTTTAGATTTTAATGGAAGTTTCAAAGGGAAATAGGATTCATATAGGTATTTTTGGAAAAGTAAATAGTGGCAAGTCTTCTCTTATAAATCTTTTAGCAGCTAGGGAAGTATCAATAGTTTCAGATAGAGAAGGAACTACTACTGATAGTGTATATAAGTCTATGGAATTTTTGGGACTAGGACCTGTAACTATAATGGATACTCCAGGGGTTTGTGATAAAAGTTTTTTAGGTAAGCTCAGGGAACAGAGATTAGAAAGAGATATTGAAAAGGCAGATATTGCCATAATTTTATTTTCTGATTCTGATATTGGAAGAGAGCTTGAACTCATAAAAAAACTTAAAAAATCAAAAATTTTACTTGTAATTAATAAGGTAGATATTTTATCAGCCCAAGAAAAAGAAAATATTTATAAGAATTTAAAAGATTTGCCCTTTAAAATTATAGAAATTTCTACAAAAGAAAAAAATGGAATAGAAGAATTAAAAAAAGAACTTGTCAAATTAAAACCAGAGGAGGCTCCTTTAATTTTTGATGGTCTTGTAAAAAAAGGCGACAGAGTTTTACTCATCATGCCACAGGATATTGCAGCTCCAAAAAAAAGACTAATTTTGCCTCAGGTGGAATCTATAAGGGAACTTTTAGATAGAGAAGCGCTTTTATATATTGCAAAGGTGGAAAATATGGAAGATATGCTTTCGTCCTTAAAAGAGGCGCCTGATTTAATAGTTACTGATTCTCAAGTTTTCCAAGATGTTTATAAACTAAAACTGGAAAAATCAAAACTAACTTCTTTTTCTGTATTATTTGCAAAAATGAAGGGTGACATTGACACTTATATTAAAGGTACAGAAGTTTTTTCAAAAATTGATGAAAATTCAAAAATTTTAATAGCTGAATGTTGCACCCACGCTCCTTTAAGCGAAGATATTGGAAGAGTTAAAATTCCAAATATGTTAAAGAAAAAATATGGAGAAAATTTGCAGGTAGATTTTCAAAGTGGAGCATCCCTACCAAAAGATATTGAAAAATATGATCTAATTATCCAATGTGGTGGTTGTATGATGACAAGAAATAATATACTAAATAGGATTGAAAAAGCAAAAGTTTTAAATGTACCCATTACAAACTACGGACTGACTATTGCTTATTTTAAAAAAACTCTTGATAAAATAACTATATAAAATATAAAACTTACCCCAAAGTCAGTTAACATTTGAATCTTTAGGGTAAGTTTTTTATTTTTTTGAAATTTTTTAATATACATTAATAGTTCTCATAGGAAATAATAGATAATTATTAAAGAAGTAAGCTATTTATCATGTATATATTATTATTAACCATAAAATTTAATCAATTTCTTTAATTTTTACAACTTTTGCCGGCAGGCCAACTGCTGTGGCACCCTTTGGAACATCAGAAAGAACCAAGGCACCAGCACCAATTTTTGCAAAATCTCCCACCTTTACAGGACCAAGAATTGTGGCACCAGTTCCTATTGTTACATAGTTACCAACACTTGGGTGTCTTTTGTGGTCCTTTTCGTTACCTGTACCTCCAAGAGTTATATTGTGGTAAAAATGGCAATAATCCCCAACTTCTGCTGTTTCTCCTATAACAACAGCCATGCCGTGGTCTATAAATAAATTTTTGCCTATTTTTGCTCCAGGGTGAATTTCAATACCTGTCCTTCTTCTAGAAATTTGAGAAATCCATCTTACAAAAATCTTGTGGTTTTTATTGTAGAAATGGTGGGCAATCCTGTGATAAATCATGGCACGAACTATTGGATATAAAAAGACTGCTTCTATTTTATATATTATTTATTCTTAGGAACAAGCTTATCTTTTCCACCCATATACATTCTTAAAGGTTCAGGAATTTTTATGCTTCCATCTTCTTGAAGTAGGTTTTCTAAAAATGCTATAAGCATTCTTGGAGGAGCAACACAAGTATTATTTAAAGTGTGTGCTAGATATATTCCATCTTTTCCTCTCAATCTGATATTTAATCTTCTAGCTTGAGCATCTCCAAGATTAGAGCAAGAACCAACTTCAAAATATTTATTTTGTCTAGGTGAAAAAGCTTCAACATCAAGAGATTTTACTTTTAAATCAGCCAAATCTCCTGAGCAGCATTCCAAAGTTCTTACAGGAATTTCAAGTGATCTGAAAAAGTCTACTGTATTTTGCCACAAAATTTTAAACCATTTTTTTGAATCTTCAGGCTTACATATAACTACCATTTCTTGCTTTTCAAATTGGTGAATCCTATAAACTCCTCTTTCTTCAATCCCGTGAGCTCCGACTTCTTTTCTAAAGCATGGAGAGTATGAGGTCATGGTTAAAGGCATCTTATCTTCATCGGTAATTGTATTAATAAATTTACCAATCATAGAGTGTTCACTTGTACCTATTAAATATAAATCTTCTCCTTCAATTTTATACATCATATTTTCCATTTCAGCAAAAGACATAACTCCAGTAACTACATCAGAGCGAATCATAAAAGGAGGTACATAATAAGTAAAGCCCCTATCAATCATAAAATCTCTAGCATAAGATAAAATTGCTGAGTGAAGTCTTGCAATATCTCCTCTTAAATAATAAAAGCCTGCACCTGAAGTATTTCGTGATGCATCAAGGTCTATACCGTCAAAAGTTTCCATAATATCAACATGGTAGGGAATTTCATAAGAAGGGATTACAGGTTCTCCAAATTTTTCAATTTCAACATTTTCACTGTCATCCTTACCTATTGGTACAGTTTCATCAATTATTTGAGGAATAACTAACATTTTTTCTCTAATGGTATCATCAATTTTTCTTTGGTCCTCTTGTAAAGATTCTATTCTTTCATTAATTCTTGCAACTTCTTTTTTTGCTTCTTCGGCCATATCCCTTTCGCCATTTTTCATAAAAGTGCCGATTTCTTTAGAAATAGAATTTCTCTTTGCCCTAAGTTCATCGCCTTCACTTTTAAGTTCTCTGTTTTTCTTATCAAGTTCTATAACTTCATCAACAAGGTGAAGCTTTTCATCTTGAAATTTTTTCTTGATATTTTCTTTTACAAGGTTAGGATTTGACCTTATTAATTTGATATCTAACATTTTTTCCTCCATAAATAAAATAAAAAAATCCCTCACCCAAAAGGGACGAGAGAACCCGCGTTGCCACCCTAATTAACTATTAGTTCGCTTTAAGATTATTGACTATTAAGCGGATTGGGTATTTCCAATTAGAAGTTTTCACCATTCACTTCCTCTCTATAAATCTTTCATACTTACTATTCTTAATATTTGTCATATAAAATTTTTCTCATCATAACACATTAATATACTTTTTTCAAGTTGTGGTTAAAATATATTGCCACATTTATAGGTGCATATTGATTGAATAAAAATACTTAAACTCATAAAAAAATTAAATATATTGAAATGTGTTTTATTTATCCGCAAGGACAATAATATCTGATTTAAAGGGAATAATTTGCATTAATACCAGGTAGATAAGTGCACTTATACTATTGGAAAATAAATTTCCCCAAAAGACAGCATCCACTCCCAAGATATGCCTGGTTAGGAGAATAAATATATATCTGAATCCCCAAATTCTCGCAAGGCCCATAATTAAAGTAACTTTTGTTCTGCCAAGAGCTAATAAGGCTCCTTGGACAACCATGTATAAGGTAAAGGGAAAAACTGAAAAATTATAAATTTTAAGAGCATGGGTAGCAACATTAATTATTTCCATATCCATTACAGTTTTTTGAAAAATTTCAACAAAAGACCTAGTAAGGGGTGTAATAAAAATTATCATACTTATTGAAAGAATGGCACCAACTAACAAAGATTTATAGTAAACATCCTTAGCTTTTTTTGTATTACCGCTTCCTACATTCATGGCAACCATTGTAGTTACAGTTGTTGAAATTGAAGATGGAACGGTAAAGGTTAGGGCACTAATATTTGAAGCAATTCCTTGAGCTGCTAAAACTTTTGAACCATAAGATTCAACTTCCATATTTATAAGGAAAAATCCAAAATAAACAAACATTGATGCCAGCATGGATGGAACTCCAATTCTTATAAATTCTCTTATACTTGCAATGTCCGGTCTATAATTTTTAAAAGATAATTTATATTCTTGGTTCTTTATAAATAAATCATAAAATAACCAGATACTAAGCAAGGAATAAGAACAAAAACTGGAAAAAACAGCTCCCTTTGCCCCAAGTCTAAATAATTTTAAAAAAATATAAGAAAAAACAAGTTTAAAAACCATCAGCATTATCATTCTTATAAGAGTTGCTTCGGGCTGACCGCAAGCATTTTTTATACCATTATAAATTGCTGCCATAAAAAGCATAGGCATAACAAAAGAATATAAGGAAAGATATTGAAATATATATGGAGCAATATCTTTATTTACATAGGCACTTAAAATATGTGCACAAAGATAAAGAATGGGTGAGCATATAATTCCTAAAAACAGTGAAAAAACTAAAAGTTGTAGGGAAGAATGTTTAACTCTTTTAATATCTCCAAGCCCATTAAATTGACCGATAATTGCCATCCCGGCAGATCCAAGGCCCATAGAAAGTCCATTTAAGGTATTAATAACAGGAGCACAAAAAGTTACTGCACCTGCAACATAAACTCCTCCATAATTATTTAAAAAGAATCCGTCAAATACAGGAATCATAGACTGAACAATGGCCATTATTATAGTTGGAAGACTTAGCATTATTAAGGTAGATAAAATATTGGAATTTAAAATCATCTCCCTACGTTCAGATGGAGATTTTTTAAGTAAATCAAACAAAATAAGCACCTCTTATATTTGAATTATATATATTAAAAATATTTAAGTCAATTTTAATAAATTTGAATTCTTCTTGATAATAAGACTTGGAGTAAAAATTTATAAATAAATATTTTAAGATAAATTAAAATTCTTATATTTATAATAATTTGATAGATGAAATTATTATAAATATAAGATAAAATAGTCAGGAGGAGAGTGTTCAATGTTAAGTGTAAATAATTTATCAGTAATTTTTCCGGATAAAAAACTTTTTGATGATGTGAACTTGATTTTTACTCCCGGAAATTGTTATGGAATTATTGGTGCAAATGGTGCCGGTAAGTCTACATTTTTAAAAATTTTGTCAGGAGAAAAAGAACCTTCAACGGGCTCAGTTACTTTAGAAAAAAACAAAAGAATGTCAAAACTTTCTCAAGATCACTATGCTTTTGAAAATGAGCTTGTTATAGATACGGTAATTATGGGAAATAAAAGACTATATGATATTGGTAAAGAAAAAGATGCCATATATATGAAAGCTGATTTTTCTGATGAAGATGGAATTAAGGCTGCAGAACTTGAAGCTGAGTTTGGTGAACTTGGAGGTTATGAAGCTGAATCTGAAGCATCAACTTTATTACAAGGTTTAGGAATTTCTACAGATAAACATAATTTATATATGAGGGATTTGATTGAATCCGATAAGGTAAAAGTACTTTTGGCTCAGGCTCTTTTTGGAAGTCCGGATATTCTTTTGCTTGATGAACCTACAAACGGGATTGATGTTAGGGCTGTTTTGTGGTTAGAAAATTTTTTGATGGATTTTACCGGAATAGTAATAATTGTATCCCACGACAGATATTTTCTTAATGAAGTATGTACCCATATGGTTGACATTGATTATGGCAAAATTAATCTTTTTGTAGGAAATTATGATTTTTGGTATGAATCATCTCAATTGGCTCAAAAGATGGCTAAGGAAGAAAACAAGAAGAAAGAAGAAAAGATTAAAGAATTAGAAGAATTTATCAGAAGATTTTCAGCTAACAAATCCAAATCAAAACAAGCAACTTCAAGAAAAAAGCTTTTGGATAAAATTACCTTAGATGATATAAAGCCATCATCAAGGAGATATCCTTTTGTAGCTTTCACTCTTTCCAGAGAAGTTGGGAAAGAAATTTTAAATGTAAATAATTTAACTTTAAAAGATGATCTTAGAACTTATCTAAAAGATTTTTCATTAAGAGTTAATAAGGATGATAAGATTGGATTTATTGGCGATGAAATAGCAATTACCAAATTTTTTCAAGCAATAAGTGAAAATGAGCTTCTTTATGAAGATTCAATTAAATGGGGACAAACAGTTACAAAAGAATATTTTCCCAAAGATAATAGTAGATATTTTGAAGATGTTGATTTGAATTTAATTGATTGGCTACGGCAGTTTAGTGAAGAACAATCAGAAATTTTCATTAGGGGATTTTTGGGAAAGATGTTATTTTCCGGTGATGAAACTAAAAAAATGGCTAATGTTTTGTCCGGAGGAGAAAGAGTTCGTATGATGTTTTCAAAGATGATGATTGAACCTTCAAACCTTATTATTTTGGACCAACCTACAAACCACCTTGATTTGGAATCAATTGAAGCTGTAAATAATGGACTTATAAGTTTTAAAGGAAATGTTCTTTTCACATCTCTTGACCACCAATTTATATCTTCAATAGCTAACAGAATAGTTGAAATATTTCCTGACGGAACATATAGAGATGAAGCAATAACTTATGATGAATATATAGACAAATATATAGTAGATAATAATTAATAATATAGGGGGAAATAATTGAAAGAAAAACTCAAGAAAGTATTAAAGACTTATGCCGGAGAATTTAACTTACAAGGAATTAATCTTGGTCTTGTGAAAGATGGAAAAAAAGAAATTGTATCGGTCGGTTATAGGGATATAGAAAATAAGCTTCCTATGGAAAAAGATACTATTTATGCAATCGGTTCACAAACAAAAGCTTTTACAGCAGTAGCCTTGGGGAAATTACTTTATGAAAATGGCTATAATTTTGACACGCCAATAAAAGACCTATATGATGACTTTAAAATGGATGAAGAATATCGTACAAATGACTTAAGAATT
Organism: uncultured Peptoniphilus sp.; assembly: GCA_902489255.1. Lineage (GTDB taxonomy): Bacteria > Bacillota > Clostridia > Tissierellales > Peptoniphilaceae > Peptoniphilus_A. The sequence continues at coordinate 10,599 of CABTZF010000002.1, forward strand.
CGTGACGGATTTTCTCATAGAACAGGATTCCCACCACACTTAGCTGCTTGGTATAACAATAATTTCAAAGAACCAAAAGAATTTTTAGAAATTTTAAAATATCTACCATTTACCATGCCTTTAAGACATACTTTCTGTTATCAATCTTTCTTTTTTATTATGGGAGGACTTATAATAGAAAAACTTTCAGGAAAAACTTTTGGAGAATATCTTAAAGAAAATATTTTTGATGTACTTGGCATGAAGGACACCTATATTTTAGGAAGTCTTGCCCCTGATAATAATAAGGCAATACCCTATGAATTTGTTGAGGGCGAATATAAGCCCATGTCATATAATTATGAATTTACTAAATATCCAAATGGCTCAGGTACAATTTATTCTACTATGGAAGATATGCAAAAATGGATTGAATTTTGGCTTAATGGAAATGAAAAAATTATTGATAGAAAAATTCAAGCTAAAATAATATCTCCACAAATGATTATAGAAGTTGATGAAAGTCAACCCCAAGTTCCATACACAACTAATTATACCTATGGTATGGGTTGGTATTTAAAAAATTACAGAGGTTTTAATATAGTTGAACATGGTGGAATAGTTGATGGTTTTAGGGCTTTTCATGTATTTGTTCCTGAAAAAAATCTTGCTGTCAGTATAGTAACGAACTTAAACGAAGCTCAGGGTACAGAACTTATTGCTTACAGTCTTATTGATGAAGTCCTTGGCTATGAGAGGGATTGGCAGGAAGAATATATAAAGAAATTTAAAACTTATTTAGAAAAAAATGAATCCGCTGATCTTAAATTAGACCAATTAAAAGAAAAAGATTTTTCTAAATATTTAGGTAAATACAAGGATAAGGCCTATGGAGAATTTGAGTTTATTGAAGATGAAGGAAAACTTTTTGTACTTGCCTTTTCTCATAAAATTGAAGTTAAAGAAAATAAGGGTCAAAAATATATTGTCTTTAAGCCCTATAATCTATCAATAGCAATAAATTTTGAAAAAGATAAGTTAATATTAAATATTGATGAAAAAACAAGGGTGGAAATAAATAGGGAAAAATAATATTTTATGTGAATTGCAAATAATAATGAGTAATTTACATTAAACTAAGTTCACTTAAGAACAATTTAAATGGAGTTTAATAATTTAGATATTTTTGTGTCTGTTATTAAGCTCCATTAAATTTTTATTGGATATTTTTGCGTGGTAAGTCATTTTTTCTTATATTATTTTCAATAAACCATTGGATTTTTTATTAGCGTTTCTTTTTAATGCTAAATATGGATATAGAGAGTAAAAATTTATCCAATCTTCTTTTTTATGATAAAATAATAATAGTTCATTAAATAAGAGGTGCAAGAAATGTTTGATTTTGATTTAAAACTTAATACAGAAATTTTGTTTGGTAAAGACCAACTAAAAAAATTACCTGATAAAATATTAGAAAACGGATCAAGAGTTTTAATATGTTATGGTGGAGGAAGCATAAAAAAAATAGGTCTTTATGAAAAAATAATAAAACTTATGAAAGATAATAATATTTTTTATAAAGAATTAAGCGGTATTAAACCGAATCCAAAGATAGATAAGGTCAGGGAAGGACTTGAAATCATGAGAGAAAATGAAATTGATTTTGTCCTTGCTGTTGGAGGAGGTTCAGTAATAGATACTGCCAAATTATTAGCTACAGCTATTTTTACAAGTAAAGATCCATGGGAAATAATTACCGGAAAAGCAAAAATTGAAAAAGCCTTAAAAATTGGAGTGGTTCTTACGATAGCAGCTACAGGTTCTGAAATGGATAATATAGGAGTAATTTCAAATCCGCAAACTAAAGAAAAACTTTCTTTTGCATCAGATATTTTAATACCTGCCTTTGCAATATTAAATCCTGAATATACATATTCAGTAAATAAATATCAAACGGCATCAGGTGTTGCTGATATTATGAGCCATACTATGGAAAATTATTTTTCTTTAGATGATGGATGTTTTTTACAAAATCAATTTGCTGAAAGTATTTTGAAAACTTGTATAAAATATGGACCCATAGCCTTAAAAGAACCGGATAATTATGAAGCCCGTTCAAATATTATGTGGGCAAGTTCTTGGGCTATAAACGGACTTTTGAAAAGAGGAAAAAATATTTCTTGGACAGTACATTCACTAGAACATGAATTGTCAGCTTATTATGATATAACTCATGGGGTAGGACTTGCAATTCTAACGCCAAGATTTTTAACCTATATTTTAAATGATAAAACTAAAAAAATGCTGAGTGATTTTGCCATAAATGTTTTTAAGATAAAAGATACCGATGATTATTATGAAAATGCCAAATTAGGAATTCGTGCCCTATATGACTTTTTTAAAAATGATTTAAAATTGCCAATGTCCTTAAAAGAATTAGGTGTAAGTGATGAGTACTTTGAAGAAATGGCGAAAAGACAAGCCGATAGAAGGGGCGGATTTGTAGGAGGAGTTTGTCCTCTTAGCCCTGAAGATATAGTAAAAATTTACAGAGCCTCCCTTTAAAATGAAAACCAACTATTTAGAAGTTTATACAGGGGAAAACATATTTTATAGGTATTTTGAAAATAAAAATTCTAGGGAAAATTTATTGTTTATTCATGGAAATTATGCCAGTTCATTAATTTGGACCGGCATATTTCCAAAACTCTCTGAAAATTATAATATTTATGCCCCTGATATGAGAGGTTTTGGAAATTCTTCCTATAATAATCCTGCCAGAAAAATGATTGACTATGCTTATGATATTGAAGGATTTATTAGGGCCTTGAGATTGAATGATTTAAGTATAATTGCTTGGTCTGCCGGAGCTGCTGTTGCCATGGAAGTTGCAAGATTATTATCTTTTAAGATAAAAAAATTATTTTTAGTTGACCCAATATCTACAAGAGGCTATGCTTCACCTTATTCACAAGCTTTGGCCTTAAATAAGCTAACCAGAGATTTATTTAATATTCCTGATGAAATTTTTAAGGGTCTTAACCCCTATCAAAAGGTTTCTAATTTTGTTCCGTCTTATGAGCAACTCAAAACTTTTTGTGAAAGTTTATTATTTAACTTTAAATTACCGGAAAGTGAATTTTTAAAATCCATAATTGATCAGATGCTTTTGCAAAGAAATAATGTAGATTTTTGGGAAGCTATGAACGATTTTAATCTAAATCCTAGTCAATTAAAAGAAATTAAAGCAAAGCCAATTCTTATATGGGGTATATATGATAAAATAATTAGAGAAGATGACCTTAGAGATACTTATAAAGATTTTGAAGGGAGGGCTAAGCTTATAAAATTTAACAAGTCGGCCCATGCACCCTTTATAGATCAAAAAGATGATTTTATTAAATTAATTATTGAAAATAATTAGGAGATTATAAAAAATTTAAAAAAATCAATATATAGATTGAAAATTATAAAAAATATTTGCTTTTTATGAAATTTATTGTATAATAGAAAAGGTGTCGGGGTGTAGCGCAGTTTGGTAGCGCACATGGTTTGGGACCATGGGGTCGAAGGTTCAAATCCTTTCACCCCGACCATTTTTTAAAGCTTTCTTAAAAAGCTTTTTTTATTTAATAAATTTTTTCAAATTTTATAGATTTATCAGTAAATTAATCACCTTTATTAACTTAGAAAGCATAAAATCAAATAAAATTAAAACCACAAATGATTTGTTCATAACAATTTATCACAATACTCAAAAAATATTTTAAAGTTTTTAAAAAGCTTGATAATAAGCTCAATATCCGGAAAAAAAATATAGAAATTTTAATATTTTATTTATTTTTTCATTGCTTTTATTATTTAATTAGTTTATAATTGACCTAATTATTTTAAATAAGTAGAGGAGGAAACATGATGAAGAAATTATTTACTACGATTTTAATTTTAGTTCTAGCACTTTCTTTAGTTGCCTGTGGAGGGAATAAGGAAAATGCCGATAAGGCAATAAATGAAGCAGCTAAAACTTCGAATGAAACAGCTTCTAAAAATGCCGATGCTGAAGGTAAAGAAAATACAGATAATCAAAATACCTTGGAAGCTATTAAAGCAAGGGGAAAAATTGTCTTAGGAACAAGTGCAGATTTTCCACCGCTTGAATGGGTTTCTTATAAAAGCGGAAGTGAAGAATATAAGGGACTTGATATTGAAATTGCAAAAGCAATTGCGGATTCACTTGGCGTAGAACTTGAAGTTAAAAACATGGCTTTTGAAGGTCTTATAACTTCTTTAAAGGCTGGAGATGTTGATATGGTTATCGCCGGTATGGAAGCAAATGATAAACGTAAGAAAGAAGTTGATTTTTCCGCTCCATATTATGCAGGCGGTCAAAGTATTGTAGTTAGAGCTGAAGATAAAGATAAGTTTAAAACTCTTGATGATTTAAAGGGCCATAAAATTGGTACACAACTCGATACAGTTCAACAAGCTTTTGCTGAAGAAAAATTTGGAGACGATGTGCAAGGATATGACTTAAATAATGTTCTTATAGAACAACTAAAAAATAAAACCGTTGATGTTCTTTTCTTATCAGAACTTCCTGCAAAAGAATTTGTTTATTTGAATGAAGGACTAGCTTTTATTGAAGATATTGGAGCTCCGAAGGAAGAAGGATTTTCAGTTGCAATCAAAAAAGGAAATACAACACTCTTAGAAGAAGTAACAAAAATAGTTAGCGAATTAAAAGATTCAGGCAAAGTTGATACTTGGCTTGATGAGAATATAGAACTTTCTCATCAAGAAGTTGAAAAAGGTAAATAAAAAATTCCCTACTATGTAGGGATTTTTTTTGTTAAGAAGTAAGATTCTCATGTTCTTTTCCTAGGTAGGATATTTACGAAAAGAGAATTCTTATTTGCAAGTAACAGCTAATTTTTTGGAGGTATTATGAATTTTTTAAATTCACAAATTAAATTTATAAAAACATTTTTGCCGGCATATATTAAAGGAGCACAAACAACAGTAGAGCTTTCTCTTTTTGGAGTTATTTTTGGTTTAACCTTCGGCATTATTCTTGCTCTTATGAAAATATCTAAAAACAAACTTTTAAAATTTTTAGCAAGTGCTTATATTGAAGTTGTTAGGGGAACTCCAATGCTGGTGCAAATAATGATTGTGTATTTTGGACTAAAAAAAATAATTCCGGATTCATTATTATATTTAAAGGCTCCCATGCTTTTGTGTGCCTTATCAATTTCTTTAAATTCCGCAGCTTATGTTGCTGAAATAATAAGAAGCGGTATTAATTCTGTGGATAAAGGACAAATGGAAGCTGCAAGATCCTTGGGTCTTACAAAATCTCAAGCAATGAGAAAAATAATTTTACCTCAAGCAGTTAAAAATATTCTTCCTGCTTTGGTAAATGAATTTATAACCCTTATAAAAGAATCATCAATCGTTTATACGGTTGGAGTTGCAGAACTTATGTATTCCGGAAAATCTATTGCATCTGCAACCTACCAAGCAGTTAGACCATTTGTGTATACAGCAATTATTTACTTTATTATGACTTATTCACTTTCAAAAGCCTTAGCTTTATTGGAGAGGAGATTGTCAAATGATTAGAATAGAAAATTTGAAAAAATCATTCGGAAATTTAGAAGTATTAAAGGGAATTAATGAAGAAGTTAAGGAAGGAGAAGTTCTTGTAATTATTGGACCTTCAGGAAGTGGGAAATCAACTTTTTTAAGATGTTTAAATCTTTTAGAAGAGCCGACTTCCGGCAAAATATTTTTTGACGGTAAAAATATTACTGATAAGAATATCAACATAAATAAAGTTCGTGAAGAAATGGGTATGGTATTTCAATCCTTTAATTTATTTAACAATCTAAATATTATAGATAATATTACTTTGGCACCAAGGCTTGTAAAAAACATTGGCGAGGAAAAAGCAAAAAGCAAAGCTTTAGACCTGCTAAAAAGAGTAGGTTTATTGGATAAAAAAGATTCATACCCAAGTGCACTTTCAGGCGGACAAAAGCAAAGAATTGCCATAGCAAGAGCTTTAGCCATGAATCCTAAAGTGATGTTATTTGATGAACCCACATCAGCTCTTGATCCGGAAATGGTTGGAGAAGTTTTAGATTTAATGAAATCTCTTGCCAAGGACGGAATGACAATGGTAGTTGTAACTCATGAAATGGGATTTGCAAGAGAAGTTGCAAGTAGGGTAATATTTATGGATGATGGATATATTGTTGAAAAGGGACAACCTAAGGATATTTTTTTAAATCCAAAAGAAGAGAGAACAAAGTCTTTCTTAGCAAAAGTTCTCTAGTTTAAATGCTTCAAATATTTTTATTTGAGGCATTTTTAATATGTTAAAATACATAGATAATTTTTTATTAATTGATAAAATATAAGTAAGTATGGTGATTTTATGATTTTAAAAATATTTATTTTAGTCCTAATTATTTTATTAGTTCCACAAATTTATTTTTTATTTAAAAATGGACAAAAGGAAAGAAATATTTCAGAAGTATTTATAAAAGGAGAAGATTTTTCTTTTTTGGGATCTGATAATTTATTTATTCATGGAAAAATTTACAAGGTTTCAAATCCTAAGGCGATTGTGCAGATAATTCATGGAGCTTTAGAACATAAGGAGAGGTACGTAGAAATTATTAGATTTTTAAATAATAATGGATATAGTGCTGTAATATGTGATAATAGGGGCCATGGCGAATCCACTAATGAAAGATATCCTTTTGGGCATTTTAATAATCTTTCGGAAATAATCGAAGATCAAATTTTTATTAATAATTATATAAGAATGCATAGTCAAAAAAATATTTATATGCTGGGGCATTCTTTGGGGTCTATGTTTGCCAGGGTTTTTTTACAGGAAAATGATTTTAGAATACAAAAATTAGTTTTAACAGGGACGGTTAGCTATAATCCACTTGTTTATTTAGGAATTTTTATTGGTAACATTATTAATTTTTATGGGGGACCTTATGGGAAATCAAAAATCTTAAACAAATTATATGAAGGAAATAGGTCAGAAGATTGGCTTTCCTATAATAAGGAAAATTTGAAAGAAGTGAAAAATGATCCCTACATGCTTCCTAATTTTACAAACAAAGGCGCCTTAACTGTTTTTAACACCATGAAAGAATTAAAAAATTATGGGAAATACAAGTGTAAAAATAAGAATTTAAAAATATTATCAATTACAGGAATAGATGACGAAGTTGTGGGTGGAAAGAGGGGCATTTTAGATACAGTTAGAACTTTAAAAAAAATAGGCTACAAAAATATAGAATATAAAATTATACCTAAAATGAAACATGAGGTTTTAAGAGAAAATAATAAGGAAAAAGTATTTAATTTAATTCTTGAATTTTTTGAAGGATAAGAATTATTCGGGCTATAAATTTGATAATATGAACTTTTAATGCTATAATAATCATCTAGAATAGAGTACTTATTTATATCATTGCGACCGACAGGTCGAATTTTTTCTATGGAGGGATTATGAAAAAGAATTTTTACTTAACGACACCAATATATTATCCCAGCGACAATTTGCATATAGGACATACTTATTGTACAGTTGCGGCTGACTGTATAAAGAGATTTAAAGAATTGCAAGGTTTTAATGTTTTTTTCACTACAGGAACAGATGAACATGGACAAAAAATTGCAAATAAGGCTCTTGAAGCCGGAATGGAACCAAAAGAATATGTTGATAAAATTGTTGCAAACATAAAAAAATTATGGGAAAGTTTGGATATAAAATATGATGCATTTATACGTTCAACAGATCCTCAACATGAAAAGGATGTTCAAGATTTATTCCAAAAATTATATGACAAGGGAGACATTTATAAGGGAGAATATGAAGGATATTATTGTACCCCCTGTGAAGCATTTTGGACAGAAGCTCAATTAGGAGATGGCCATACTTGCCCTGATTGCGGAAGACCGACAGAGCTTACAAAAGAAGAATCATATTTTTTCAGACTTTCAAAATATAAGGACAGACTTCTTGAACTATTAAGAAATAATGAAGAATTTACAGAGCCTGCTTTTAGAAAAAATGAATTAATAAAGAATTTTATAGAAAGTGATGAGGGATTAGAAGATTTATCTGTATCACGTTCATCTTTAACCTGGGGAGTAAAAGTACCTTTTGATGAAAAACATGTTATTTATGTTTGGATAGATGCTCTTCTTTGTTATCTTTCTGCCATAGAATTCGGAACAAATAAAGAAAAATTTAATGAATTTTGGCCTGCTGATGTTCATTTAGTAGGTAAAGAAATTTTTAGGTTCCATGCTTTAATTTGGCCGGCACTTTTAATGGCACTTGATATGCCGCTTCCGAAAAAAATATTCGGTCATGGTTGGATATTATTTGATAATGACAAGATGAGCAAATCAAAAGGCAATGTTATTTATCCGGAACCAATAATAAAACTTTATGGAGTAGATGCTTTAAAATATTTTTTACTGCGTGAATTTTCTTTTGGAAGCGACGGATCATTTACCAAAGAAAAATTTATGCAAAGGTTAAATTCGGACCTTGCCAATGATTTGGGGAATCTCCTGTCAAGAACTGTTTCAATGATATTAAAATATAATGATGGAGTAATTGTAAAAACAAAATCAGTGGAAGATGTTGATAAAGAGTTAGAAGAAATGGCTATTTCTGTTAAGGGAAAAGTTGAAGAAGCCATGGAACATTTTCACTTTAATAATGCTATTGAAGAAATTTGGAAATTAATCAGAAGATCTAATAAATATGTAGATGAAACAACACCTTGGCTATTGGCAAAAGAAGCAAATAAAAAAGATAGATTAAATACAGTTTTATATAATTTGGCAGAAGCCCTAAGAATTGTTTCTATATTAATAAATCCATTTATCGCCAATACATCAAAAGAAATCAGAAGGCAACTTGGTCTTGATGATAAAATTGATTGGGAAAAATCCGGACAATGGGGACTTTTAAAAGATTCGACTAAGGTTCAAAAGGGCGAAATAATCTTCCCAAGGCTGGATATAAAAGAAGAAATTGAAAAATTGGATGAAGAAAATAAAAAACTGATGGCAGCTAGGGTAATTCAAAAGAAAACAGATGAAAAAATGACAGACTCAAAAGAAGATAAGGAAGAAACTTTTAAGAAAGAAATAGACCTTGATGATTTTGATAAATTAGATATAAGACTTGCTTTAGTAGAATCAGTTGAAGATCATCCAAATGCAGACAAATTATATCTTCTTCATTTAAAAATAGGTAATAGCAGAAGAGTTATCGTTTCAAATATTAAAGATAAATATACTAAAGAAGAATTAACAGGTAAGAAAATTTTGGTTTTATGCAACTTAAAGCCCAAAAAATTCAGAGGGATTGAATCAAAAGGAATGCTATTGGCAGCAGAGGATGAAAATGGAAAAATGTCTATAGCCTCAACTCTTGCCGATATACTTGATGGAGCAAAAATATGTTAGAGGTGTTAATTTGATAGATTCACACGCACATCTTGATGATGAAGCTTTTGATAATGACAGAGATATGGTCATTAATGACCTATATGAAAATGGAATAGATTTTATAGTTAATGTTGCTTGTGATTTAAAATCATCGGAAATGGCAGTAGACCTTTCAAAAGTATATGAAAATATTTATGCGACAGTTGGAGTGCATCCCCATGATGCAAAGACCTATGATGATCAGCTGGAAAAAAAATTGATTGACCTTTCAAAGGCTAAAAAAGTTGTTGCAGTTGGGGAAATAGGACTTGATTATTATTATGATAATTCACCAAGAGACATACAAATAGAAGTTTTTAAAAGACAGTTAAGGCTTGCTTCTTATTTGGGTAAAAATGTAGTAGTTCATTCAAGAGAAGCATCACAAGATACCTTTGATATTTTAAAAGATGCTCATGAAAAATATGATTTTACTGCAGTTATTCATTGTTATTCACAATCTGTGGAAATGTTAAGGGAATATTTAAAACTTGGAGATTATATTTCACTTGGCGGAGCGGTAACATTTAAAAATTCTAAAAATCCTAAGGAAGTTGCAAAAGTTGTACCATTAGATAAACTTTTATTGGAAACTGATTGCCCTTATATGACCCCGGTTCCCTACAGAGGTAAAAGAAATGAACCGAAATATGTAAATTTAGTAGCAGAATATATAGCAAAAATAAGAGGAATTTCCAAGTCAGACCTTGTTAAAAATACGGATGCAAATACAAAGAGGTTTTATAAAATATGTTAACTCACATAGATGAGATAATCATAGTTGAAGGAAAAGATGATGTAGCAGCAGTTAAAAGAGCTTGTGATTGTGAGATTATTACAACACATGGATTTGGTTACGGATATAAATTAATTAGAACTTTAAAAGAATTGTCAAAAAGGAAGGGAATAATCATATTTACGGATTCTGACTATATGGGTTCTCAAATAAGAAAAGATTTGGCAAAACACCTTCCTGAGGCAAAGCACGCTTATCTGCCACAAAATAAATCTATTAAAAATGGTGATGTTGGGGTTGAAAATGCAAGTCCTGAAGATATTTTTGAAGCTTTAAAAAATGCAAGAGCTGTCTTAAATAAAAAAACAGAAGAATTTACTATAAAAGACCTAAGACAAGCACATCTTATTGATTTTGAAAATTCCGAGAATAGAAGAAAACAGCTTTGCGATATTCTTTCTATTGGATATGGAAATGGGAAAAGTTTATTAAATAAACTTAACTCTTATGGAATAAGTCGTAAAGAATTTAATGATGCGATTAATGAGGTGAATAATGGAAAGACTCTTTAAGCCTAAAAGAGTTTCAGAAATCTTAAATAAATATAATTTCAGATTTTCAAAAACCTTAGGGCAAAATTTTTTGATAGATGGAAATATTGTTAGAAAAATTGTTGCCAGTGCAGACATTAAAGAAGTTGACAATGTTTTGGAAATAGGTCCGGGCATTGGAACATTAACAGAAGAATTAGCTTTTAGAGCAAAAAAAGTCCTTACAATTGAAATTGATAAAAGACTTGAGGGACTTTTAGCAGAAACCTTACCTTATGAGAATGTAAAAGTTATATTTGAAGATTTTTTAAAAATAGATTTAAGGGATCTGATAAATCAGGAATTTCATAATGAAAAGTTTAAGGTAGTTGCAAATCTGCCATATTACATTACAACACCCATTATCGAAAAATTAATTATGGCAGGAGATAAGCTTGAAAGTCTTACAATAATGGTTCAAAAAGAGGTTGCAAACAGATTTACAGCAAAACCGTCAACAAAAGATTATGGGTCTTTATCAGTTTTTATTCAGTTTTTTTGTAAAGCTTCCTATGAATTTACAGTTCCAAAAAATGTTTTTATGCCTAAGCCGAATGTGGACAGTGCAGTTGTTAAATTAGAAATAAAAGATGACTTGCCGTTAATAGATAGAGAAGAATTTTTTAAATTAGTCAGGGCAACTTTTTCTAAAAGGCGTAAGACTCTTGTAAATTCATTAACAAAGTCTAAATTAAAAATTGAAAAGGAAGTTGTATTGAAGGCTTTAGCTGGAGCAGGAATTTCTGAAAACGCAAGGGCGGAATCCCTAAGCATAGAAGATTTTTTAGTTCTTTATATGAATATTCAAAAGTTTGGAGGATTATTATATGAATGATAAATTGATGGCTGATTTAGATAAGAATTTTGTAGCGGATGTCAGAAATTTTATTAATGATCAAGATTTATTAGATTTCATTTCGCAAATTTTTAAGGCCCTGTCTGATCCTACAAGATTAAAAATTATTTATGCCTTGAGCAAAAAGGATCTTTGTGTATCTGATATTTGTGAGCTTTTGTCAATGAGTCAATCATCCATATCACACCAATTAGCACTTTTAAGGCACCAACAACTTATAAAGGTAAACAGGGTTGGAAGAATGGCAATTTATTCACTTGATGATGGACATGTATTGTCAATATTTGCTCAAGGGAAAAATCATGCGGAACATAAGAAGTCAAAAAATTGATTAATATATATAACAATGGGTAATATAAATGTATGAATATGAGATAATAAGGAGGAAAATTATGAGCAAAGTTACAGTTTATACTTCAAGCACATGCCCTTACTGCCAAATGGCAAAAGAATATTTAAAGGAAAGAGAAATTCCTTTCGATGAAAAGAATGTTCAAACTGACAAAGATGCCAGAAATGAATTAATGGCAATGGGATATACAGGAGTTCCTGTTATATGTGTTGATGAAGAACAAATCGTTGGTTTTGATAAGAATAAACTTGATGAATTGTTAAATAAATAATTTGTTGTTAGCGGATTACAATGGAGTTACTGGTATTGGTAACTCCGTTAATTTTGAATAAGTAAGAGGCAAACTATTATAAATAAAAAATATATTGAAGAAAATAAGTTCTCCTATTTCAATGAATAGAAGAAGTAAAAATGAACCTTTTGAAATATCTATAGATTTTAATTAGAAAATATATTATTATATAAAATAGTTGCCTAATAATTAATTTAATAATGGGGGAAGATAAATGTTAAAAAATAATATATTGGAAATTAGAAAGAAACAGGGGATAACTCAAAAACAAATAGCAAGTGCAGTTAATACCACTCCTCAATTTATTTCTAAGTTGGAACTTGGTATTTCAAATCCTTCTCTAACAAAAGCTTTTCAGATAGCTAAATTTTTAGAATGTGGTGTTGAAGAACTTTATTCTCTAGAAGATGAATAAAAATAAAATTATTAATATTATGCAAGAAAGCCGTGAGTTTAAAAACTTGCGGCTTTTTGATGCTTATATTTAAAAAAGATTATATTTAGTGGAGAATTATTATAAGTAAAATAGTGCATAGTTAGGCTATGCACTAAGGTTTTAAAGGGTTTAATTTTATGCAAGATACTGCTAAATTAAGGACTTAAAATTCACGGATAAAAATATATGGTTTTTGTAAAATGTGAAGCATAATATGCTACTTGCTATTTTGCAATAAATATTAATTATTTTTTTAAGTAGGATGGAAATAATTTGTAAAATTATTTATTTTAATATACCAAACTTATAACCTTGACTTTTAAAGTAATCAATTATATGAGGAAGGGCTTCAACTGTAAGTTCTTTACCTCTGGAGTCATGAGCCAAAACAACTGCTATTTTTGTATTTGTATTTTTTTTCAAATTATTTTTAACATATTCTAGTTGACCTTTTGCAGTTGTTGGTCTTAGGCTTTTCTTTTCAGCATCACCTACCAAGGTATTCCAATCAATCCAAAAAATCCCGTTAGCTTCTAAAAGTGAATCTGAAGCATCTGTATTTTTCCAAGACATATGGCCTCCCGGATATCTGAAACAATTAGTTTTAAAATCTTTGCCAAAAATTTCTCTTAGCCTTTCATTTGTTAGATTAACTTCTTCAATTATCGTAGATGGATTTGCGATTCTTTTAGGATATAGGTTACTGTAATCATGGCTGAATGAGTGGTTTGCTATTGCATTACCTTCGTTTAAAATTTGATGGACTACATTAGCATGAGTTTTATTTATAGATTTTCCTACAAGGAAGAATGTAGCGTGAACCTTCTTTTCTCTCAGCACTTTTAAAATTTGTGGAGTAACGTATGTATTTGGACCGTCATCAAAAGTTAAAAAAACAATTTTATCAGTTCCCTTATATGAATTATTTAGGATATATGAATTGATTTTTTTTGTATCATAGGCATAAGATTCAGCGCATTTAAAATGGTTGGAATTTTTTACTAAATAACGATCTTTCAAAGAGTCTATATTTTTTAATGGAATGATTGCAATATCTGATTTATCAAATAATTTTTTTTCTTTATTATAGGCTTTGATTCTGGAAATATACCAAGACATGTCATAGGAAAGATTTATTTTTGAAAGCTCCCTATTGTGAATTTTTCTTACTGAACAAGACCCAACAATAAAAATAAGAAGGAAGAGAGAAACTATAGAAATCACTTGTCTTTTTCTTTTTCTTTTTCTAGCTCTATGTCTTCTTTTTATATATTTTTCATCAATGATTTTTTCCATAATTAACCTCCATAAGTAACTATACCTTACAGAGCTTAAAGATTCAATGACAAATAGGTTACATTTTAGCTTGGCAGGAATACAGAGAAAATTTTTAGATTTTTTTGTCAGAAGTAAGTAGTCGGAATTTTTAAAATAATATCTTTTTTTAAAATTATATTATATTAATAATAAATGTACACAAATTCAGCAAAGCAAATTATGTAGAGATAATATTATATATAAATATAATAAACTGCCCCACAATATGAGACTCTTTCCACTAACTAAAGAAGATAAAATTTATTTAGAGAGATTAGAAAGACTTTAATTAAAAGTTTAAGAGCGGACACTGGAAAGTTATTTATAGTTCGAGATGGGAATAGGGATTTTAAAATGTGGTTATAGTATTTAGAAAATTTGTAAGAAATTTGGAATAAAATCTTAAAAATAATTTTATATAATGATTGCGGTGATGAGTATGAAAAAGATAAAAAGGGCAATCATTATTTTTTTAATAATTTTTCTTGCAAGAGGATTTTTTAATGGAAGAGAAAATATTTTAAACGAAGTAAATTTAAAAGGTAATGAAAATTTTATTAGAGAAGAAGATTTGTCAGATAAAATAGAAACAATAAGGCAGAAGGCAAAGGATGATGAGGGATATGCTTATGTCTACGAAAATATAAATAGCTTGCCAGACCACATGATAAAGCTTACTGCAAAAAGAGAAGAGGCACTTGGTTTTGTACTTGGATACTTGAAAGACGACAAAAGTCTTGCGAAAAAAAGCGAAAGCTTTGGCGTAGATAATCCGGTGAAATTTTATTTGCAATTTGATCCTCGTTGGGGATATGAAAAATATGCAGGAGGAGTAATTGGAACAAGGGGTTGTATGCCGACAACACTTTCTATGGTTTTAAGTGGTTGCGGAATAAATAGAAGTCCAAAGGAAATTGCAAAGTATGCAGAAAAAAATGGTTTTGTAGAATCTGGAATGAGTTCTTGGAATCTTGTGGAAGATTATTTAAAAAAAGAAGGTGTAAGTGTTCATGGAATTATGAAAAGTGAAATAATGAGTGAGCTTGAAAAGGGAAATTTTGTAATTTTATCCTTTGTACCGGGAATTTTTACAGACACAGGACACATAGCCTTGGCAAGTGGACTTGACAATAAAGGAAGAATTATTTTAAATGATCCCAATTCTGTTTATAATTCAAAAAACAGATGGCAATATGAGAAGATAAAAAAAGAAATAAAAGCGGCTTGGGCTGTGAATAAAAACTAAATTCAATCAAAAAAATATCAGCTCACATCCTATTAGGAGGAGCTGATATACAAAACTTTTCACAATATCATTAAATATTTTAATAACATATACTTATGCTTAAAAGTCTTATAAAGAATATGATTTATATATTATATATAGGGCATCTTCTAAAGTTATTTCTGATTCAGGGTTGGGCTCTTGGTCAAACAAATGAAATCCCTTAGCTAATATATAGTATTTTTCGTAGTCTTTTAAATCCTTTTGATTTTTGAATAAGTCATTTCTAAAAATATTATCAGCTTTTAAAAGTTCTCTGGAGATCGAATCATCTATAGCTAACCTGATAAGTTCTTTTTCCTTAATAGTCTTTTTCAAATCTTCTCTTTTGATTTTATAATTACTTAAAATATAGTCATCTATATAATCAGGATTTCTGAAATAAGAAGTTAGGTTTATATAATCTTCATAGGTTATTGGAGCTCTAAGTTTTCTATTTACAAGACCTACACTCATATCTTTTAAGTTGTCTAATATCTCTTTATGCTTAGCCTTATCAATATCAGGATAATGAATTTGCTCCTTATAATCTATAATATCTCCATAGGGACTTACAATTAATCCGTCTTCATTAACTGTAGGATTTTCTCCTGACTTTGTTGTATATACAAGCTTTACTCCTGTTGGGAATAAAACATATTCTTTCCTAAAACAAGGTGATGAATAAAATATATTTTCAGCTTGTTCTTTTGTAAGTTTAAAAGGACCGTCAGGAAATTTCACAGAATTTTTTGTATAGTTAAAAAATTCAATTTTCTTGGTTTGCGGGTTAATAGAAATATTTACACCCTCATATATAATATATCTATTATTTACATATCTTGGGAAGGTAACAGAATTTTTATCAACAATTCCCTTATTAAGAAATATACTTGAATCCTTTAAATATTTTTTTGTGAAATTTGTTGCTATACTTAAGGCTTCTTTTTCATCTAAAATTTTATTTGTTTTCTTTTTATCAAGAATATAAGTTGAATAAGATATAAGATTTAGATTTGTTGCATCAAGTTCCAAATTAGATTCATTTTTTTCACCGGTTGTCTTTATGAAGTAGAAGTAGTTTTCGCCATTTGAACGCAAAACTGCTTTATCAAGCTTGGAATTTTTCGGGAAAATTTCTTTGGCTATTTTTAATGCTTCATCTTTTGACTTTAAATTTTTAATATTATCTAAAGTTTTGATTTCAACATCTGTTAAAGCTGCACCACTATCCGCTTCCTTAGCTTCTTCAGTCTTATACAAATTATTTTGTATATCATCTTCTTTAACAAATGTTCCATCTGCTGCATAAATTGCCTTAAAATTAGGAATTGTTATTAAATTACTTACATTTTTGTTATTTACTAAATACGCTTCTTCAAAAGCTTGTGATTTTTTTGAGATTTCTTTTGCCTTATCAAGACCTATATCTTTAGAAAATTTAAAGTCTTCATCTTTTAGAAATGTCAAGATGAAATTATAACCACGAACCTTAGAAAATTCTGTAACTTCATTTTTGTTAAAAGAATACAAAACGCTAACAGTATCTTCCGGGAAAGGGATATCGTTGTAAAACCTGGTGTACTCAAAACTTATTTCTGACAGGTTACGTTCAAGCATTACATTTTCAAGTTTATATTTATTAAAAAAATTTTTATCAATGGTCTTTAATAAATTTTCCACAGATTCCTTTGCTTTATTTCTATCTATGGAGAAAGATATATTCTTATTAAAATCATCTTTTTCATTTGAATATTTTGAATAATTAAGAATTTCCCCATCGGATGAAGTTTCTATATTTATACTTCCAAGTTTTTCATCAGACCAGGCATAGGTATAATATACTTTGCCCTTGGCCCTTTCTGATAAGAATTTAATATTATCATAATTTTCATATTGGTTTTCTGAAATATTAAATTCACTATATTCTTTGTCTATACCAAAGATTTCTTTTAGTCTTAAAATATCTTTTCTATTATTCTCCTGTGCTGATACTGAGCTCAGGCTGAGAATAAGGATAATAAATATACTTATTAATTTTTTCATGGTAAACCTCTTTTCTTTATTTTATTAATCTGTAAAAGTTCTATCTTTAATAAAAAAGGGCATAAGAATATTGCCCTAAATATTATTATAATTAAATATCTTCTGTTGTTTTGCCTTCTTCAGAATTTAAGGCATTTAAAATCATATTAGGATCAATTCCGTGAACCATAGCAGCTTCTTCAAGAGTTTCCATTTGAGAAGCCGGACACATTATGCAGCCCATGCCAAAACTCATTAGCGTTCCTATTGATTGCGGTTTTTCAGAAAGAATTTCTCCAATTAACATATCTTTAGTTATTTTCATTCTAACACCTCCATATTCTACTAAAATAATTATACCCAGAATTTTCTAAATCACTTATAGTTTATTTCTGATAATTTTCTAAAGTTATTTACCGTCTCTTCACCTTCATAATAGCCCATTTGCACTTTGAAGGGTGCTTGAGCATCAAAATCGAATTTTTTCAAATATTCTTTAAGGTCAAATTCACCTGTATATGAGAAAAATTCTTTTTTTTCATTTTGCTCTAAGCAGATTACAGGTGAGTAATTTATTTTACCCTTATATTTTTTCATAAGAGGCTTCACAGTAACCAAAGCCTTTTCTTGATTGTATTCTTCACCTGCCGATAATTGGCCCTGTTCTTTTGTAAGCACAACCAAATTATCCATTTGGTCAAAAAATTGGACAATTGAAAGTTTTGGATTTTCTTGTATATTAAAAAATTTGCTATTTTTAATTTTAGCTGATAAGTCTATAATCTTAACTTCTTCTTGATTATTCATTAGAGACAAGGGTTCTAATTTATCAGATTTTACAATTACAGTATTTGATTCTTTATCAAAACTTACATAAAAACCTATTACTCTTCCCAGTTCACGTAAGGAGAAATAATTATAACCATCTACAGAATATGAATTAAAAGAAATTTCTTCACCGTCAACTAAAATTTTTTGGCTGCTAGGTTTTGGATCGGAATTACTATCTTTAAGTTCTTGTAAATCATCTTTAGTTTTTGTGTAATTACCTTCTCTGGAAATTTCGATTATATTTTTATTTTCAATATAATTTACTGAAAAGCTGGCATCTGTATTTGCCAATAAACTTGCCAGGTCACGAAGTTTGAAATAATTATTATTTTTAATAATATAGCCTTTAACGGAAGTTTCTTTGCCGTCAAAAATTAAATTTTGTCCGGAAACTTTTGTCATGGCATTGACAGAACTTAGTAAAATAAGTGCTGTTGATAAAACAGGTAAAAATTTTTTCATAGGCACCTCCATTAAGAATTATACTATATTATGTTGTAAGGGTAAAGTTAAGGCAAATAGTAAAAAAGCAAATAAATTGAAAAGCTGGTATAAAATAAATTGACTTGCCTATATATAAGTGATAAGATTAATTCACCTTATTGAGAGCGGCGGAGTGAATGGGCACTATGAAACCCGGCAACCTAGTTGGTGCTAAATCCCACAGAGTTTTTCTGAAAGATGAGGGTATAAATAGCCTCTCTTCTAGAGAGGATTTTTTTATAGGAGGAACAAATGAAAAAATGGATTTTTACTTCAGAATCAGTAACTGAAGGGCATCCGGACAAAGTTTGCGATCAAATTTCAGATGCAGTTGTAGATGCAATTTTAAAAGATGATAAAAATGCGAGGGTAGCTTGTGAAACCTTGGCAACAACAGGGCTTATATTAATTACAGGTGAAATAACTACAGAAACCTATGTGGATTTTACAAAATTAGCAAGAGAAGTTTTAGAAGACATAGGTTATAACAGGGCAAAATTTGGTTTTGATGCAACAACTTGTGCGGTTTTATCAGCCATTAAAGACCAATCCGGTGATATAGCAATGGGTGTTGATAGGTTTAAAAATTTAGATTTTAATGATGAAGATGGATTTGATGCTTTAGGAGCCGGGGATCAAGGTATGATGTTCGGATATGCATGTAGAGAAACAGATGAATATATGCCCCTACCAATTTCTTTAGCCCATAAGCTATCAAGACAGCTATCAAAAGTTAGAAAAAATAATACTTTAGATTATTTAAGACCTGACGGTAAAAGCCAAGTTAGCGTTGAATATCATAATGGAGTTGCTAAGAGGATTGAAAATATAGTTATATCAGCTCAACATTCTCCTGAAGTATCTATTGAAGACTTAAGAAAAGATATAAAAAAAGAAATAATTGATAAAATTGTTCCCGTTGAATTAATTGATGACAAAACATCAATTTATATTAATCCTACCGGACGATTTGTAATTGGTGGACCAATGGGAGATGCAGGTTTAACAGGACGAAAAATAATTGTTGATACTTATGGAGGATATGCAAGGCATGGCGGAGGAG
Source organism: uncultured Peptoniphilus sp. (assembly GCA_902489255.1). Lineage (GTDB taxonomy): Bacteria > Bacillota > Clostridia > Tissierellales > Peptoniphilaceae > Peptoniphilus_A. Next base: position 30,360 of record CABTZF010000002.1, read on the forward strand.
CTTTTTCAGGTAAGGATCCGACAAAAGTTGATAGGTCTGCTGCATATTATGCAAGATATATAGCAAAAAATTTAGTAGCCGCAGGAGTTTGTGACAAAGTAGAAATTGGACTTGCCTATGCTATTGGAGTTGCCAGTCCCACTTCAATTTATGTTGAAACATTTGGCACAGGTAAAATTCCTGATAACGAAATAGAGAAACTTGTAAAGAAACATTTTGATCCTAGACCGGCTGCAATAATTAAAAATTTAGATTTATTAAGACCAATTTATCGACAAGTTGCAACTTATGGTCATTTTGGAAGAAATGATTTGGATTTATCTTGGGAAAAATTGGACAAGGTAGACGAAATAAAGAATAGTATTAATTTATAATGAAAAATAAGAGAACTTATCCCAAAATAAACGCTCCTTCTTGGAAATGGATACTAGGAATATGTGCTTGCTATCTATCATTATTAATAGCTTCATTAATAATTGAGTTATTAAAAATAGATGATATGATAATTCAGGGAATTATCCTAAGTTTTTTTGCATGCTCAGGGGCTCTTATAATAGATAAAAATATCTTAAAAAAGTTATTTTTATTTCCAAATTTTAGGGATATAAAATTAACTTTTTTAGGCCTATTAATAGCTGTATTATTTATTTTTATAGCAGCAATTACAGCAAGTGCATTAAATATAGGTGGGAATGTAAATCCTATATTCGGACTTATAGATAAATCAAATATAGGGAAAATTATTATTTCATCAGCCATTCAATTTATTGGAGAAGAAATAATGTTTGTTTTGCCATTTCTTTTTATTATTAATAAATGTACAAAAATTAATATGAAATGGAGAGCCTTCTTAGCTACGATATTTTCATCTTTATTGTTTGGTGCCTTACACATACCAACATATCAATTTAACATAGGTCAGGCTTTGGTTTTAATAGGAATAATAAGAACAGGCATTACCATATCATATATATTTACAAAAAATTTGACAGTTAGTTATTTGGTACATTCTTTATATGATTGGATAATAATATTATCAGCCTTTCAATTCAATCTAATATAAAAAAAATAGACGGAAAATCCGTCTACTTTTTTATTTGTAAGAAAAAAACCGAGACGCTATCTCGGCAATAAAAGGAGATTAATTAAAGTATATTAAATAATCTAATAATATATTAGCATAGTAAACAAACTAAAGCAAGTTTATTTTTGAAAATTATTAAAATCTTTTATTAGAAAATTGAAATTTTCTAGCTTAAAGGGACAATAAAACAATTTAGTTGTTGATATATTATTGCCATCCAAATAACCCGGAAGAAATAAGAAGTAAGGAAAAATATTAGAGTCTAATAAAAAAATTCCTAACAAAAGGAAAATCTCTATAAGCTTACAATGAAAATCACTATATAAAAATAATGAATTGGATGAAGAATTAGTGAACAATCTGCCAAGAAAAATCTTAAAATTCCAATCTCGATAGAGGTTATTGGAGAAGAACTCAATAATTTAGGGTTAATGGATACTTTTGGAAAATTAGTTCAATTTTATATTCAATTTAGATAATAAAAATTTAAAAAACTTAAATTTAATCTATTGTATTAGGTAAAAAGATGTTGTATAATATAAATGTCAAAGATAGTCAAACTATTTTTTCCAGGAGGTGAATTACTATGGAGTACAAAGATTATTATAAAATACTTGGAGTTGATAAAAATTCAAGCTCTAAAGAAATAAAAAGTGCATATAGAAAGCTTGCAAAAAAATATCATCCTGACTTAAATGGGGGAGATGCAAAAGCTCAAGAAAAGTTTAAAGAGATAAATGAAGCTTATGAAGTTTTATCTGACAAGGATAAAAAAGCAAAATATGATGCTTTTGGCTCTAGTTATGATTTTAGCGGAGGTTATAATTTTGATCCAAGTGCTTATGGTTACACTTATACAACCGGAGGTTCCTCCGAAGACTTTTCTGACTTTTTTGATATGATATTCGGAAGCAGAGCTAGTCAAAAAAGTTCAAAAAAAGGCTCAAAATTTTCATTTAATATAGATGATTTATTTTCTTCAGCCAGAACCGGTCAAAATTCTTATGGAACAGGCAGTTCAAGAGCCCCAAAGTATGAATCAGAACTTTCAATTTCAATTGCTGATGCCTATAAGGGTACTGTAAAAAAAGTAGGGCTTTCAATCAATGGAATTCAAAAAGAAATTGATGTGAAAATTCCGTCAGGAATCAGTCGCGGGAAAAAGATAAAAGTTAATGGTTCAAAATTCGGCTTGACGGGAGATATACTTTTTAAAATAAATATTAGCAATGAAAACAATTTAAGATTAGACGGGTTGGATTTGTATAGAAAAATTGAAGTCAGCCCTTGGACAGCTGCCTTAGGAGGTCAGTTAACGGTAGACAGTTTTGAAGGAAAAATAAAACTGAAAATTCCACAAAATATGGATCCAAATAAAAAATTGAGGATTCCAAAAAAGGGATTTAAAGATATGAAAAATAATGTTGGGGATTTATTTATTGAGTTTGTTCTTGTAAATCCCAAATATTTAAGTAAAGAACAATTAGACTTATATAAAAAGTTAAAAGAAATTAGCTAGGAGGGATATTATGAATTTTGAAAAATACACACAAAAATCTTTGGCAGCAGTGCAAGGTGCGACTGAAATTGCAAAAGAATACGGAAATCCTCAAGTTAAAGAAATTCACTTAAATTATGCTCTTTTAAATGATAAAGATGGACTTATTCCAAGAGTTTTATCTTTGATGGATGTAGATACCCATATCTTTAAAGCAGATGTTTTACGTGTAATAGAAAGACTCCCACGTCAAAGCGGGGGTTCTTTAACCGCTGATGAAAGTTACACAAAAGTTCTTGCGGATGCTGAAAAAAACATGACTAAGTTTGGGGATGATTATTTATCCGTTGAACATATTTATATGGCTATTTTAAGTATGAAAGGAACAGATTCATCAAAAATATTTGCTAGATATGGAATAAATAAGGATGCTTTTTTAATTGCTTTACAAAAGGTAAGAGGAAATCAAAACGTTAGAACAGATAATCCTGAAGGAACCTATGATTCTTTAAAAAAATATGGCAGAGATTTAACAAAAGAAGCTAAAGACGGTAAAATGGATCCTGTAATTGGACGTGATGAAGAAGTTAGAAATGTTATAAGAATTTTATCCCGTAGAACAAAAAATAATCCTTGCCTTATAGGCCCTCCGGGAGTTGGTAAAACTGCAATTGTTGAAGGTCTTGCACAAAGAATAATAAATGAAGATGTGCCTGAAGGCTTAAAAGGAAAAACAGTTTTTTCTCTTGATATGGGCGCATTGGTAGCTGGTGCCAAATATAGGGGAGAGTTCGAAGAAAGATTAAAAGCTGTGCTTTCTGAAGTGGAAAAATCAGAGGGAAATATACTTTTATTCATTGATGAAATTCATAATATAGTTGGTGCTGGTAAAACAGACGGAGCGATGGATGCTTCAAATCTTTTAAAACCAATGCTTGCAAGAGGAGAACTTCACGCAATTGGTGCAACTACTCTTGATGAATACAGGAAATATATTGAAAAGGATCCTGCTCTTGAAAGAAGATTTCAAAAAGTTTTAGTTGATGAACCTACTGTTGAAGATACAATATCTATATTAAGGGGTTTGAAATCAAAATATGAAATTTTCCACGGCATAAGAATTTCTGATTCAGCAGTTATAGCTGCTGCAACCCTATCAAATAGATATATAACAGACAGATTTTTACCTGATAAGGCAATTGATTTAATGGATGAATCCTGTGCAATGCTAAGAACGGAAATTGACTCTATGCCTACAGAAATTGATGATGTGAGGAGAAAAATCTTACAACTTGAAATTGAAAGGGAAGCTTTAAAAAAGGAAAAAGACGATGCTTCAAAGAAAAGATTGGAAAATTTAGAAAGGGATCTTGCTGAAGAAAAATCTGAATTTGATAGATTAAAATCAAAATGGGAAGCAGAAAAAAAAGAAATTGATAAGGAAAAAGCTGTAAAAGAAAAAATTGAAAATGTAAATCATCAAATTGAAGAAGCACAAAGGTCCTATAATTTAGAAAAACTTTCTGAACTTAGATATGGAACTCTTCCTAAATTAGAAGAAGAGTTAAAAGAACTTCAAACTAACAAAAAAGATGATACCATGGTTAAAGAAGAAGTTACTGAAGATGAAATTGCCTATGTAGTTTCAAGATGGACTGGCATTCCTGTAGAAAAGTTGAATCAAAGTCAAAGGGATAAACTTTTAGATTTAGGAAATATTCTTCACAAAAGAGTTATAGGTCAAGACGAAGCTGTTCAAGTTGTTACAGATGCAGTTATTCGTGCAAGAGCAGGCTTAAAAGCTGAAAATAGGCCTATAGGGTCCTTTATATTTTTAGGACCGACAGGAGTTGGAAAAACTGAAACAGCAAAAGCTTTGACGGAAGCTTTATTTGATGATGAAAAAAATTTAATAAGAATTGATATGAGCGAATATATGGAAAAATTTTCAGTTTCAAGGCTTGTAGGATCACCTCCGGGATATGTAGGTTATGAAGAAGGGGGTCAATTAACAGAAGCTGTTAGAAGAAAACCCTATAGTGTAATTCTTTTTGATGAAATTGAAAAGGCTCATCCTGATGTATTTAATATTTTACTTCAAGTCCTGGATGATGGAAGACTTACAGATAATCAAGGTAGAACTGTAGATTTCAAGAACACAGTTATTATCATGACATCTAATATCGGAAGTCAATACTTGATAGATGGAATAGAAGAAAATGGTCAAATTTCTCAAAGTGCAAGAAATGAAGTTTATAAAGAACTAAGGACTAGCTTCAGACCGGAATTTTTAAATAGGGTTGATGAAATAGTATTATTTAAGCCCTTAGTTAAGGACCAAATCTATAAAATTATTAAACAAACTATCAAAGATATAGAAGAAAAACTTTCTGATAGGCAAATAAAGATTGAAGTTACACAAGAAGCTTTAGAATTTATTTTAAAGGCATCTTTTGATATAAATTATGGAGCAAGACCTGTTAAAAGATACATCAATCAAACAGTAGAAACAAAACTTTCACTACTTTTAATAAAGGGAGAAGTTACAGAAAATGATATTGTGATTATTGATGTTAAAAATAATGAATTAGACTTAACTGTAAAAAAATAAATATTAAATAATAATTAATAGCTGTAGCAGCATAAAATGCTGGGACAGCTATTTTTTTGTACGCTTTAGCATGAATAAACCACCAGCTATGCTGGTGGTAGGAATACTAGCTTTAGCTTCAAGCAAAAAACCTCCCCGTGATAAACTATATATGTTACTGGCAGTAGCATAAATAGAAAAGGGAGGTATCCTGAATGGATAAGAACAGTTTATCACATACATCTTGGAATTGTAAATATCATATAGTGTTTGCTCCAAAGTACAGGAGACAAGTAATATATGGAAGATTAAAACAAGATATAGGAAAAATATTAAGGGATCTATGTGATAGAAAAGGAATAAATATAATAGAAGCAGAATGTTGTCCAGACCATATTCATATGTTGCTGGAGATTCCACCCAAATATAGCATATCCCAAATAATGGGTTATTTAAAAGGAAAAAGTAGTCTGATAATATTTGATAGACATGCAAACTTAAAATATAAATACGGGAATAGACATTTTTGGTGTAGAGGATATTATGTAGACACAGCAGGAAAAAATGCTAAGAAGATACAAGAATATATAAGAAACCAATTAAAAGAAGATTACATGGCAGATCAAATAAGTATAAAAGAATTTGTAGACCCGTTTACGGGTGAGCAAGTGAACAAAAGCAAAAAATAAGGTGCTTTAGCACCAGCTGTGAAAATTGGTGCACGATAAAGAAAGTTCAAAGCATGGAATGCTGCCGGTAACAGCCCCTTATAGGGGCAAAACAAACCACCGGCTTAGCCGGTGGTTATGATTAAAAATTTATAAAATGTTCTTGTTTTAATATTTATAATTGTCAAACATAAATACTTATGATATACTTTTATCCGATAATAATAACACACATCCTTTAATGAAAAAAGAGTTGCTATATGTCCTTTTGACAAAAGATGAGGATGGAGGAATAAACGGAGGTAAATATGTCAGTTATATCAATGAAAAGTTTGTTAGAAGCGGGGGTTCACTTTGGTCATCAAACCAGAAGATGGAATCCTAAGATGGGTAAATTCATCTTTACAGAAAGAAATGGAATCTATATTATAGATTTACAAAAAACAGTTAAAAAAATTGAAGAAGCTTATGCATTTGCAAGAGAAATTGCTGCAGATGGTGGAAAAATTCTTTTTGTAGGTACTAAAAAGCAAGCACAAGATGCTATTGAAAAAGAAGCAAAGAAATGTGAAATGCCTTATATTAACCAAAGATGGTTAGGAGGTCTTTTAACCAACTATAAAACTATAAGAAAAAGAATAGATAGACTTTTTAAATTGATTGAAATGGAAGAAGACGGAACATTTGATGTGCTTCCAAAGAAAGAAGTTATTAAACTTATCCATGAAAGAGAAAGACTTGAAAAATTCTTAGGTGGAATTAAAGATATGGATAAAATGCCTGATGCTCTGTATATAGTTGATCCTAAGAAAGAAAAAATTGCAGTAAAAGAAGCACATATTTTAGGAATTCCTGTTATCGGAATCGTGGATACCAATTGTGATCCTGATGAACTTGACTTTCCTATTCCAGGAAACGATGATGCAATTAGAGCTGTAAAATTGATAACCGAAACTATTGCAAATGCTGTATTAGAAGGTAAACAAGGCACTCAAAATGCTTATGAAGAAGATAATAATAATTCTGAGGAAAATGATGAAGTTAATTATGAAGAAATTAATATGCAAGAAGCTTTAGAAGTTGAAGTGCCAGCAGCTGATGAAGAAATTCCAGCTGAAATACAAGAAGAAGAATAATTTATTTGGGAGTTCTAAAGCCAAGCCTTAGATCTCCCTTTTTTAGAAATTTAAAGGAGTGAATAAAAATGAATATAAGTGCCTCTCAGATTAAAGAACTTAGAGAAAAAACAGGTGCCGGAATGATGGATTGTAAGAAGGCTTTAGTAGCTACAGAAGGTAATATGGATAAAGCTTTTGATTTTTTAAGAGAAAAAGGATTATCATCAGTTGCAAAGAAAGCGTCAAGAATAACTTCTGAAGGATTAGTTGATTCTTATATCCATGGGGGAAGAATCGGTGTGTTAATTGAGGTTAATTCAGAAACAGATTTTGTAGCAAAAAATGAAGAATTTAAAAGATTCGTCAGAGATATGGCAATGCAAGTCGCTGCAGTAAGTCCAAAATATATAACTCGTGAAGAAGTTCCGGAAGAAGAAGTAGCTCACGAAAAAGAGATATTAACAGAACAAGCTCGTCAAGAAGGTAAACCTGAAAAAATAATTGAAAAAATGGTTGAAGGTAGACTTGAAAAATTTTATGAAGAAATTGTTTTATTAGACCAAAAATTTATTAAAGATTCAGATAAGAAAGTATCTGATGTTCTTAATGATTTAATTTCAAAGATTGGAGAAAACATTAAAATTAGAAGATTTGTAAGATATGAAGTTGGAGAAGGCTTGGAAAAGAAATCTGAAGATTTTGCTGAAGAAGTTGCAAAACAGATTGGTCAAAACTAGGTGATATCTTGCCTCAATATAAAAGAATAATTTTAAAATTATCAGGCGAAGCTATGGCTGGAAAGCTTGGCGTTGGAATAGATTTGGATGTTATTCAAAAGATTGCAAAACAAGTTAAAATGATTCATGATTTGGGAGTAGAAACAGGAATTGTTGTTGGCGGTGGAAATTTTTGGAGAGGCAGAGATGCACAAACAATAGATAGAGCCACTTCCGACTATATGGGAATGCTTGGAACTATTATGAATGCTTTAGCCCTTCAAGATTCACTAGAAAAAATGGGCGTGGATACTAGATGCCAAACTGCAATTGAAATGAAGGCGGTTGCTGAACCCTATATTAGAAGGAGAGCTATTAGACATTTTGAAAAAGGAAGAGTTGTTATATTTTCTGCAGGAGTTGGAAATCCATTTTTTTCAACAGATACGGCAGCGGCTTTGAGAGCTGCTGAAATAGATGCAGATGTTATTCTTCTTGCAAAAAAAGGTGTAGATGGTATATATGATTCTGATCCCAAATTTAATAAAGATGCTAAAAAATATGATGCTTTAAGTTATCATGAAATTCTAAACAAAAATTTAAAAATAATGGATGCTACAGCAACTTCGCTATGCATGGATAATAAAATACCATTAATTGTATTTGGAATTGATCAAGAAAATTCAATGTATGATGTTGTTTGTGGCAAAATTATTGGAACAGTTGTGTCATAGGAGGAAATTATGATAAAAGATTTGAAAAAATCCAGCGAAGAAAAGATGAAAAAAACTATAAGTTCATTAAAAGAAGATTTCCAAGGTATTAGAGCAGGTCGTGCAAATACATCACTTCTAGACAAAATTAGAGTTGATTATTATGGACAACAAACTCCTTTAAATCAAGTAGCCGGGCTTTCGGCTCCTGAACCGAGAATGCTTATGATATCACCTTGGGATTCGAAATTAATTCCAATAATTGAAAAAGAAATAATGAAGTCAGATTTAGGGATTACTCCTTCTAATGACGGTAAAGTTATTAGACTGATTATTCCACAGTTAACAGAGGAAAGAAGAAAGGATCTGACAAAAATTGTTGGAAAAAATTCTGAGTTAGCAAAGGTTGCAATAAGAAACATCAGAAGAGATGCTATGGATGAAATTAAAAAGTCTGAAAAAGCAAATGAGATAACTGAAGATGATAAAATAACAAGTGAAGATGAAATTCAAAAATTAACTGATAAATATATTGAGGAAATTGATAATATTACTAAGGCAAAAGAGAATGAATTAATGGAAATCTAATTTTTGGGGCTGATTTTTTTCAGCCCCTTTCTATTTTATTAAAGAGGTTTTTTATGAATTATTATGAAAAAATTGATCTTAAAAATGTTCCTTGTCATATCGGAATTATAATGGATGGCAATGGAAGATGGGCGAGGGCAAGAAATTTACCCAGATATTTTGGGCATAAGGCAGGAAGTGATAGGGTTATTGATATAGTTGAAGCTTCTTATAACTTAGGAATTAAATCCCTAAGTCTTTATGCTTTCTCTACAGAAAATTGGAAAAGACCAAAAGATGAAATATTTAAACTAATGGATTTAATTATTTATTATATAAAAACTCAACTTTCAAAAATTAAGATAAATAATATTAAAATAAATATTTTAGGAGAGATAAATCCTCTTCCAACTCCGGTAAAAACTGAAATAATAAGAGCCTTGGATGAAACAAAAAACAATAGTGGAATGAACCTAAATATTGGACTTAATTATGGGGGTCAAGATGAAATACTAAAGGCTGTAAAAAATATTTCATCTGATATTCTTGACAAGAAATTCAGTATTGATAAAATAGATAAAGATTTGTTTGAATCATACCTTTACACTAAAGGGCAAGGTGCATTGGATTTATTAATTAGGCCTAGTGGTGAATTAAGAATTTCAAATTTCATGCTTTGGCAACTGGCTTATAGTGAATTTTATTTTTCTGATGTTTTATGGCCTGATTTCAATGAAAATGAATTATACAAGGCTATAGTAAGTTATCAAAAAAGGGATAGAAGATTTGGAGGTCTTTAATGACAAATTTAGCAAAAAGGCTTTTAACAGCAACTTTTGGGATTTTATGCCTGATATTTATATTATTTTTAGGAACCAGGGCTTTTAAAATATCAGTTTTTCTGGTAACTTTAGAGATTATTAGAGAACTTTATAATTCATTTTATAGGATTGGTATTAAAATCAATATAGCTCTTTTATTTTTTGCTGCCTTTATTACTTTCATATTTTCTTATTTTAATTATAGTATTTTATATCCGTTAATATTAACCTTCATTATTAATGGAATGTTATCCATAATTTTAATTAATTATAGTATCAAGGATATGGTTTATACATTATTCTCATACTTTTATGGAATATTTTTCATTAATTTATTGTCATGTGTAAATGAAATTTCAATATTAATATCTGCCTTTATAATTGCGTTTTCTACAGATACCTTTGCATATTTTATTGGTAGCAGTATAGGTAAGCACAAATTAATTGAAAGAATAAGCCCCCATAAGTCTGTTGAGGGTGCAATAGGAGGGACCATAGCCTCAGTTGTTATTACATGCTTATACTTTTATCTAATAAAAAAATATTATATTAACTTGGATATAAAGCTTTCTGTTGTAATTTTAATTTTTTTTGCATCTATTGCCGGGCAGTTCGGAGACTTATTCGCATCTAAAATAAAGAGAGAAACAGGTATAAAGGATTTTTCACAGATTTTACCGGGGCATGGAGGGTTTTTAGATAGATTTGATTCTTTGATATTCGTTAGTCCTTTTGTATATATTTTATATTTTATTATTTCTTAAGGAGGTAATATGACTACATTAATAGGTTCAATAATTGTTTTTTTACTTGTTATTTTACTTCATGAATTCGGGCACTTTATAACAGCAAAATTTGTTGGAATCAAAGTTAATGAATTTTCTATAGGTATGGGTCCTAAAATAATTCAAAAGGAAAAAGGTGAAACCAAATACTCTTTAAGATTACTACCTGTTGGTGGATATGTTGCTATGGAAGGTGAAGAAGAAAATTCAGATGATCCCAGAAGTTTTAATAATGTTTCTGTTGGTAAAAGGATGCTAGTAGTTTTAGCTGGTGTCTTTATGAATTTTATTTTAGCTGTGGTTTCTTTTTTTATAATATTCTATTATATGGGGTTTGGGACTAATTGTGTTGAATCGGTAATTACAAATTCCCCTGCTGCCATAGCGGGTTTACAAGCCGGTGATAAAATCTTTGCTATTAACGATAAAAAGGTTAATGACTTAAATGAAATTGCTGATAAGATATCTGCAACTAAAGATAAAAATTTAAAATTCAGTATTTTAAGGGACGGAAAAGAAATTGATAAATTCATTATGGCAAAATATTCTAAGAATGAAAATCGTTATATAATTGGTTTTACAGCAATAAAATCGAGGTCTTTAGTTAAGTCCTTTATTTATGGCGTCAAGGAAACAGGGATGATTGTTAAGGCAATTTTTTCAGTCTTTGATTTAATAAAAAATGGGAAATTCACACATGATATGATTTCCGGACCAATTGGAGTAATAGCAATAATAGGTCAAGAAACTTCTAAAGGACCAATATATTTAATTCAAATCTTGGGAATAATTTCCGCAAATTTAGGTGTAATGAATTTATTACCCATACCCGGTCTTGATGGAGGAAAGTTTTTGTTATTGTTAATTGAAGCTGTTAGAGGCAAGGCAATAAGTCAAAAACTTGAAATGAAATTAACTTTGATTGGATATAGTTTATTAATAACTTTGATGCTATATGTAACAATATTTAATGATTTAGGCAGGTTTTTTAAATGACAATAAAAAGGAGAAATACAAGACAAATTAAAGTTGGAGATGTATTAATTGGAGGAAATTCTCCTATAACTGTCCAATCAATGACTAATACAATTACAAAAAATATAAATAGTACAGTCGAACAAATTAAAAAATTAGAAAAAGCAGGTTGTGATATTATACGATTTGCTGTAAATGATTTTGATGATGCGGCTGCAATCGGGTTAATAAAGAAAAATATTAATATACCCACAATTTCTGACATTCAATTTGACTATAAACTAGCTCTTGCCGCTTGTGAAAACGGCATAGATGGAATGAGAATCAATCCCGGAAATATCGGTTCTAAATGGAAAGTTAAAGAAGTTGTAGAAGCATGCAAAGATAAGGGAATCTCAATTAGAGTAGGGGTAAATTCCGGTTCCATTAAGCAAGAAGTTTTAGATAAGTTTGGTGGAGTTAATGAAAATTCAATTGTTATGAGCGCTTTAGAAGAAATTGAAATATTAGAATCTTTGAATTTTACTGACATAAAAGTTTCACTAAAGGCTTCAAATGTAAATTTATCTTTAGAAGCGTATAGAAAGTTTTCAAAACTATCAAACTATCCCCTTCATTTAGGAATAACAGAAGCCGGTCCACCGCCAATAGGTATTGTTAAATCTTCGGTAGGCATAGGAGCTTTATTAGCGGAAGGGATAGGAGATACAATTAGGGTTTCTCTGACAGCGGATCCTTTAGAAGAAGTTACAGTTGGAAAGGAAATATTGAAATCACTAGGTTTGAGAAACGAGGGAGTAGATTTAATTTCGTGTCCCACATGTGCAAGAACAAAGGTGAATTTAATTGAGCTTGTGGAAGAGGCTCAAAAAAAGTTAGTTGATTTAGATATGAATATAAAAGTCGCAATGATGGGTTGTGCAGTTAATGGTCCAGGGGAAGCTAAAGAAGCTGATATTGGAGTTGCATGTGGCAAGGGGAATGGTCTTATTTTTAAAAAGGGTGAAATTATAAAAAAAGTTCCTGAAGAAAATTTACTGAACGAACTTTTTTTAGAAATTGAGAAAATGAAAAATAATAAATAAACAAAAATTAAGCTACTTTGATATAATTAATAGTAGCTTTATTTTTTTATAATTTTTGAGGTGAATTTATTGGATTTAAAATTACTTTTAGATAAATTTAAAATTGAGTATGATGAAAAATTATCAGCAAATATTAATAATGTTATTTATAAAAAATCCACTAAGGAACTTTTTTTAGACATTGAATCAGCAACAGAAATTGATAATACATTAAGAAACAGGTTGGAGAGGGACCTTAAAGATTTTTTGGATATAAATTCAATTACTATTAAATATTGCAAAATAAGTAATAATTATAAAAATGAATTAGATTTAATTAAAAATGAAATTATTAATTATAATCCTTCAGCTTCAAGTTGGCTTAAAGATATTAACATAAAAATTTGTAAAGAAAATTATACAGTTGATATTTTTTCTCCAAGTGATGAAATATACCATTCTTTAATTGCCAATGGGCTTAGTGATATTTTAGCTGATAAATTATCATTTTTTGGAAATTATAAAGTTAATTTTAAAAATAGAACCGTTGAGAAAATAGATAGGGCAAGCTTCATTAATAATTTTGTCGAGGAAGAAAAAAAGCTGTCTAATAATACAGAAAATAAAAATGTTCCCCAAAAAGCAAAAGAAAATCCTATGAAATCTAATGGAAAATCATATATCTATAAGTCAGGGAGGTTCAAATTAGGAGACTTTGTAAACTTAATAGATATGGATATTAATAATCAGAACATTACATGTAAAGCTGATATATTTTCTATTGATTATAGAAAAGTAAAAAACGCAACTCTTGCAACTATTTCTATAACTGACTATACTTTTTCTGCTTTTTGTAAGGTTTTTTTGAAAGATAAGGAATTTGAAAGCTTTGAAAATGAATTTAAAGTTGGAGATAGTGTAATTATTGGAGGGCAAATTATTTTTGATAATTTTTCTAAAAATGACACCATAATGATTCGTTATATGGAAAAAACAAAAAAGACCTTGCCAGAAGATTTAGCTAAAGACAAAAGAGTTGAATTAAGAGTGCATACAAAAATGAGTCAAATGAATGGAGTTACAAGTTTTTCTGATTTTGCAAAGAGAGCCAAAATATGGGGACATAAAGCAATAGCAATAACTGATGTGAGTGATGTTCAAGGCTTTCCGGAAGCAATGGATGCCTCAAAGAAGGAAGGTATAAAAGTTATATATGGTCTTGATGCCAATTTTGTAGATAATGAAGAGGATATAGTTGTTAATTTTAATGACAATATTAAATACAATTCGTTTGTCGTATTTGATATAGAAACAACCGGCCTTTCTCCAATACGAGATAAAATTACTGAAATTGGTGCAGTAAAAATTGTAGATGGTAATATTAGGGATAGATTTTCTCAATTAATAAACCCTGAGATCCCCATTCCGGAAAAAGTACAGGAATTAACAAGAATAACAAATTCATTAGTAGAAAATGAACCTATAATTGAAGAAGTAGCACCGAGATTTTACGACTTTATAAAAGATTCAATTCTAGTGGCACATAATGCTGAATTTGATACCGCTTTTATTAGAAGGGTTTTTAAAGAAAATGGATTAGATTTTACAAATCCTATCTTAGATACACTCACTCTTGCAAGAGCAACATTAAGGGATACAAAAAAATTTAATTTAGGTTTTTTGTGTAAAAAGTTCGGCATAAGCTTAGTTGGTGCACATAGGGCTGTCAATGATGCTGAGGCAACGGCACAATTATTTTTAAAGTTAATTTCTATATCTTCAGATATCCAAGACATGGATTTAAAAAAAATTAACTTACTAAAAAATCAAATTGACCCGGCAATTCTTTTTGAATCATCTATAACAATTCTTGCTAAGACCCAGGAAGGTTTAAAAAATTTATATAAGCTTGTTAGCAAAAGTCATATGAATTATTATAACAGGGTTGCAAAAGTTCCAAGATCATTAATAAATAATTATAGAAAAGGCTTATTAATTGGTTCCGGAGATGAAACAGGAGAAATTTTTAATGCATTTTTCAGAAATTTGGATATTAGTGAAGTAGAAAAAATTGCAAAATTTTATGATTATTTGGAAATTCAGCCAGTAGATAATTTTATCCCTTCAATATTATCTAACAAATTAAACAGAGAAGATATAATAAATATAAATAAAAAGATTTATGCTCTTGGGAAAGAAATTGATATTCCTGTAGTTGCCACAAGCAATTGTTTTTATTTAGATGAAAAAGATGATTTAGTAAGAAGAATAATTCTTAATGGGAAAGTTGGAATTCCTGATAGCAGGGCAAAAATTAAACAAAAGTTATATTTTAAATCAACTAATGAAATGCTTGAAGAATTTTCTTATTTGGGCGCCGAGGCTTCTTATGAAGTTGTTGTTAGCAATACTAATTTAATTAGCGATATGATAGAAGACATACAGCCAATTCCCAGTGGAAAATTTCCACCGATTATAAGCGGTTCTGAAGAAACTTTAAAAGATATAACTTATAAAAAGGCTCATGAAATATATGGAGATCCTCTGCCAGAAATTGTAGGGAATAGGTTAAAAAAAGAATTGGATTCCATTATATCAAATGGTTATGCGGTCCTATATATAATCGCACAAAAACTAGTAAAAAAATCAAATGATGATGGATACTTAGTTGGGTCTAGAGGTTCTGTAGGATCATCATTTGCAGCCACTATGGCTGATATTACAGAAGTAAATCCTCTTCCGGCCCATTATATATGTCCGAATTGTAAATATAGTGAATTTCCCAAAGACTCTACCATTGATTCGGGGATTGACTTGCCGGATAAGGACTGCCCGATATGTGGTCATAAGCTTAATAAAAATGGGCATAATATACCATTTGAAGTATTCTTAGGATTTTACGGTGATAAAGAACCTGATATTGATTTGAACTTTGCGGGTGAATATCAAGCCAATGCCCATAAATACACAGAGGAATTATTTGGAAAAGGTTACGTCTTTAGAGCAGGAACAATCGGAACCGTTGCCTATAAAACTGCTTATGGGTACGTGAAAAAATTTTTTGAAAATCAACCGAATGTATCACAGGCAGAGGTTGAAAGATTAACTTTAGAAGCAACAGGAGTTAAAAAAACAAGCGGTCAGCACCCGGGAGGTGTAATGATATGTCCTAAATCAAAAGAAATTTTTGACTTCACACCAATTCAATATCCGGCTGATGATAAAAAATCCGGTGTAATAACTACACATTTTGATTATAATTTTATCCACGGGAAAATTTTAAAATTAGATATATTAGGTCACGACGGTCCCACCATAATAAAAATGCTAGAAGATTTTACAGGAATAGATACTTCAAAAATTCCCTTAGATGACAAGGATACCTTATCATTATTTTCAAATGCTGATAAATTAAATTTAGATGAAAAAATAATGGAAACAAGCACAGGTACTTTGGGCATTCCGGAGTTTGGGACAGCTTTTGTCAGACAGATGTTAATAGATACTAAACCAAAAAATTTTGCCGAATTAGTAAGAATTTCCGGTCTTTCACATGGTACTGATGTGTGGCTTGGAAATGCACAAGAGCTTATAAACACAGGAAAGGCTAACTTATCAGAAGTAATTTGTACAAGGGAAGATATAATGTTATATTTGATAGCGGCTGGAGCAGAAAATAAAATGGCCTTTGATACTATGGAAAAAGTTAGAAAAGGAAAAGGCCTTACAGATGAACAAATTAAGATTATGGACACGCTAAAACTGCCATCTTGGTATATGGATTCCTGCCAAAAAATAAAATATATGTTTCCCAAAGCCCATGCTGTTGCTTATGTTATGCTTTCTTTTAGAATAGCTTATTGTAAATTAAATTATCCCCTTGCATTTTATGCCACTTATTTTACTATAAAGCTTGCAGACTTTGTTGGAGAAGTAATTATTGAAGGAGCGGAAGCAATTAAAGAACAAGTACAATTTATTAATAGTAAAGAAGAACCTACAATAAAAGAAAATTCTCAAATGCCAATATATGAAGTAGCTTTAGAAATGTATGCAAGAGGATTGGAATTTTTACCAGTAGATATTTATAAATCCAAAGCTCAAGAATTTATTATTGAAAATAATAAAATAAGAATGCCTCTAAGGGCACTTACCGGGGTTGGAGAACAAGCAGCAAAAAACATTATTGCGGCAAGAAAAGAAGGAGAGTTTTTATCAAAAGAAGATTTAATGAAAAAGGCAAAAGTTGGTCAAGCTCTTATAAAAATATTTGAATCGAATAATGTAATTAAAGATATGGATGATACTAATCAAATTTCTATATTTAATATGATTTAAGCTTGAAATAATGCTGATTTATGATATAATAAAATAAAGTTATGTAAGAAAGATGTTAGAGAGTGGGTTTCCCACTCTTTGTTTTTTAATTGGAGGTGTCTGTGAATCATAAATTAATAGAAGAAAAAGTTTTAACCATAGCACAAAAATCAGCCCAAAAATTAGCTTATGAAATAGTAGATATTGAGTATAAAATGGGTAGTAAACATGATTTACTTTCAATTTTTATTTATAAAAAAGAAGGTATTGATTTAGATGACTGCGCAAAAATGAGTCATGAAATTGAAAATGAATTAGATAATTTACAAATATTATCGAGACCCTATTATTTAGAAATTTCTTCTCCGGGTCTTGATAGACCATTAAAAACTAAAGATGATTATAGAAGAAATTTAGAAAATGAAGTAGAAATTAAGCTTTATGGACCTTATGAAGGGAAAAAGGATTTTATAGGAATATTAAAAAATTATGATGCTGATAAAATTTTTATTGAATCTGAAAATAATGAAGAAATTATTATTCCGATTAAAAATATTTCGTCCATTAAGCAAGTTATTAAATTTTAACGGAGGAGAAGATGAATCAAGAATTCATAATGGCATTAAATGAAATAGAGAAGGATAAGGGAATTTCAAAAGATATAATTTTTGATGCATTGGAACAGGCACTAATATCGTCTTATAAAAAAAATTACGGTTCTTCTCAAAATGTAACTGTAAAAATGGATAGAGATACAGGAGAAATTAAACTATTTGCATTTAAAAATATCGTTGAGGAAGTCAATAATCCTGAAATTGAAATGAGCTTGGAAGCTGCTAAGAAAATTAACTCTAGTTATAATATAGGCGATATATACAATGAAGAAATTCATCCAAAAAATTTTGGGAGAATTGCTGCTCAAACAGCTAAACAAGTTGTTATTCAAAGAATAAAAGATGCAGAAAAAGAAGTAATTTTCGAAAATTTTGCCAAAAAGGAAAGAGAAATTTTAACTGGTTTAGTACAAAGATCCAGTTATGGAAATGTATATGTAGATTTAGGTAAAACGGAAGGAATCCTACCTTTAAATGAGCAAATTAGTGGTGAAAGCTATAAACATGGTGATAGGTATAAAATGCTTTTGTTAGAAGTTAAACGTTCTACAAAGGGACCTCAAGTTATACTATCTCGTTCTCATCCGGACTTAATTAAGAGACTTTTTGAATTAGAAGTACCTGAAATTAATGAAGGAATAGTTGAAATATATTCTATTTCTCGAGAGGCAGGTTCAAGGACAAAAATTGCTGTTTTTTCTGTTGACCCTGAAGTAGATCCACTAGGAGCTTGCGTAGGTTACAAGGGTCAAAGAGTAAATGCTATAGTTGATGAATTAAGTAATGAAAAGATTGATATAGTAATTTATGAAAAGGATCCCCAATCTTTTATTGCAAATTCACTAAGTCCATCTAAGGTAGAAAAAGTTTTTATAAATGAAAATGAAAAATCAGCCTTAGCCATTGTACCTGATTATCAACTATCCTTAGCCATAGGGAAAGAGGGACAAAATGTTAGACTTGCCGCTAAACTCACAGGATGGAAAATTGATATAAAATCAGCAAGTCAATATGAAAAATATTTAGAAGAAGAAAATATTAGTGAAGAAGAATTGATTGAAAGATTTAAAACAAAAATTGATAAATCTGTCGATTCAAGTAATGTTCTTGATGAAAATATTAAAATTGAACCTATTGATGAAAATGTAGAGCTTGAAAAAATAGATTGTGATCTAAATACAAAAATGAATGATGACAATGAATAAGGTTTCATAGATAAGAACGAAGAATATACTGTTAATGATATTGGTTAAAAATAGTATTTATTTACTAATATAAAGAAATTATTATTATGGTGAATTATGGTAAAAACTAGAAAAATTCCTATGCGTACATGCATAGGCTGTAAAGAACAAAAACCAAAGAATGATTTAATAAGAGTTGTAAAAAACAAAGAAGATGAAATATTCATAGACTTAACAGGAAAGGCAAATGGTAGAGGTGCATATTTATGCAAGAGTAAAAATTGCTTGGAAAAAGCTATAAAATCAAAGGCTTTAAACAGGGCATTTTCTACTGAGATTGACAATGAAACATATGAAAAATTAAGGCAGTCAATTTTATAAATATCATCTTTTAAGGAGGTGTTCTATTTGTCAAATATAAGAGTGCACGCATTGGCAAAAGATATTGGGATTACAAGCAAGGAACTTTTAATTAAATTAAAAGAACTTAATATTGAAGCGAAGAATCACATGTCCACAATCAATGAGGCAGATGAACAAAAAGTGAGAAATCTCTATAATAGGGCTACTAATAAAGACGGCAAAAAAGTATCTAAAGATATGAATAAAAGTGCTAATAAAAATAATAAGCAAGTTAAAGATAAATATAAAAATAAAGAAAATCTTAAAAATAATGATGTCAATAAAAAGCACATTAATCAAAGTAGTATAGTTGAAGATGAAGAAAATTTTAAACATAAAAGAAATATAAATCAAAAAAATCTCCACAAAAAAAAGAAACAAAATATTGGAGATCAAGAAAATGAAATAATATATAAGCCAAGAGATCTAAGCAAAAAGAAACCCAAGAAAAAATTAAGAAATAAGGATAAGTCTACAGTTTCCTTTGCTGACGGTCCAATTAAAATAAAGGCACCTATAGTTGTTAAAGACTTTGCAGAAAAATTAGGCCTTGGTATCAGTTCGGTAATGACAAAGCTAATAGCTTTAGGAGTGATGGCAAACCAAAATCAATCTATTGATGAAGATACTTCATTACTACTTGCAGATGAATTAGGTATCGAAATAGAAATTGATGATGAATCTAATGATAGTGTTTCAATTGAAGAAAAATTCGGATTATTAAAAAAGGACAACGAAAGAGATTTAAAATTGAGAGCTCCTGTAGTTACAGTAATGGGTCATGTTGATCATGGTAAAACTTCATTACTTGATGTCATTAGAAAATCCCATGTTACGGATTCTGAAGCAGGTGGAATTACTCAACATATTGGTGCATATACAGTTAATCTTAAGGGGAAAAAAATTACCTTTCTTGATACACCAGGACATGAAGCATTTACATCAATGCGATTAAGGGGAGCCCAAACAACTGATATTGCAGTACTTGTAGTTGCAGCCGATGATGGTGTTATGCCTCAAACAGTCGAAGCAATTTCTCATGCAAGGTCAGCAAATGTCCCTATAATTGTTGCTATAACTAAAATTGATAAATCTGATGCAAATCCTGATAGAGTAAAACAAGAACTTATGAATTATAACCTTGTTTCAGAAGAATGGGGAGGAAATACAATTATGATAGGGGTATCATCAAAAACCAAAGAAGGTATTGATGACCTATTAGAGATGATTCTTCTAGTTGCAGAAATGCAAGAGTTAAAAGCTAATCCAAATAGGCTTGCTATTGGTAATATAATTGAAGCAAGACTTGATAAATCCAAAGGCCCAATGGCTACAGTTTTAGTTAAAAATGGAACTTTAAGATCTGGGGATTATGTTGTTTCAGGAGTTTGTTCAGGAAGAATTAGAGCCATGACTGATGATAAACATAAAAGAATAAAAAAAGCAGGACCTTCTATGCCGGCTGTAATTCTAGGATTAAGTGATGTTCCCAATGCAGGAGATATACTTTATGCAGTAAAAGATGATAAAGTAGCAAAAATAATAGCTGAACAAAATACTCAACTTGCAAGAGATGAGAGACTTAACACTACAAATAAAGTCAGCCTGGAAAACTTATTTGACAAGTTTAAAGAAGAAGAGAAGAAAGAGTTAAATCTTGTTGTTAAAGCGGATGTTAAGGGATCTGTAGAAGCTTTGGTTCAATCGCTTGTAAAATTATCTAATGATGAAGTTAAAATATCAATTGTCCATCAAGGCGTTGGCGGAATTAATGAATCTGATGTTACTTTAGCATCTGCTTCAGGAGCTATTGTAATAGGTTTTAATGTAAGACCTAACATTAATGCAATGGATTTAGCTAAAAATGAAGAAATTGAAATTAGAACTTACAGGGTAATATATGATATTTTAAATGATATTGAATCAGCTGTTAAAGGTATGCTTGAGCCAACAATTGTTGAAGAAATTATTGGTAGATGTGAAGTTAGACAGTTGTTCAAACTTCCAAATAACAACGTTGTTGCCGGAGTTTATGTAATCAGCGGTAAAATTTTAAGAAATTCAAAAGTTAAGGTTC
Organism: uncultured Peptoniphilus sp.; assembly: GCA_902489255.1. Classification (GTDB taxonomy): domain Bacteria; phylum Bacillota; class Clostridia; order Tissierellales; family Peptoniphilaceae; genus Peptoniphilus_A. The sequence goes on from CABTZF010000002.1 coordinate 51,553, forward strand.
TTAGAGATGATATAGTTATTCATGAAGGAGATATTTCATCTTTAAAGAGATTTAAAGATGATGTAAAGGAATTACAAACAAGTTATGAAGGCGGATTAATGATTGATGGTTTTAATGATATTAAAGAAGGAGATTTATTGGAATCTTATATTTTAAAGGAAATAAAAAGGGATTAATTATGGATAATAAAAGAATTAATAAAATATCTGAAGAAGTAAGAAGATGTTTAAGTGAGATAATTCAAAATAAAATTAAAGACCCAAGAATTCCGGCTTTAACAAGTATTTCATATACAGAAGTCACCAGGGATTTATCTTTTGCAAAAGTATATGTATCAGTTTTTGGGGATGAAAACATTAAAAAGCAAGCTTTGGAAGGACTTGAAAGTGCTAAGGGCTTCATTAAAAAAGAGCTGGCAAAAGAAGTAAAATTGAGAATTATGCCTGAACTTATTTTTATAAATGATGATTCTATTGAAAATGGATTAAAGATGGATAAACTTATAGCTGAGGTAAATCATGGAAAAAAATTTTCATAAGGAACTTACAATCTTAAGAGAAAAAATATATAGTTCAAAAAGGATTGCTATCGCCAGTCATATGAATCCCGATGGAGATAATTTGGGATCAAAACTTTGTTTGTATAAATTTTTTATAAATTTAAAAAAAGAAGTCTATGTAATCGAAAATGATGAAGTTCCAACAGCCGAAAAATTTTTGCCCGGTGTTGTTAATTTAGTCAATTCAGATGCAATTGATAACTTGGACTTTGATTTAATGATAGTAACTGATTGTGGAGATCTTGAAAGAATAGGCAAAGCTAGTAAAATTTTTCATAGTGCCGGATTCACCGTTAATATAGACCATCATCCTACAAATACAAATTTTGCTGAATTAAATATTGTTGATGAAGATTCTTCTGCAGTCTGTGAATTGATATTTATACTTCTTAAAGAGATGGGCTTTGATATGGATAAGGATATGGCAACATGTTTATATACAGGGTTATCGACCGATACAGGATCTTTTAAATATGATTCGATTAGACCGGAAACTTTTCAGGTAGCAAAGGAACTTTTAGAAATTGGCATAGATACTAATGAAATAGTTGTAAATTTGTATCAGAGGAGGACTAAAGAAAAAACAGCTTTGCTTCTTCAAGCTTTAAAAACTATTAAATATTATAACGAAAGTAAAATTGCCCTTGTTTATATTTGCGACGAAGATATAAAAAGTACGGGTGCAAGAAAGTCTGATTCTGACGGTATTGTTGAGTTTGTTAGAGATATTGATGGAGTTGAACTTGCTATTTTTATTAAAGAAAAAGAAGATTCATATAGGTTATCAACCAGGTCTAAAACCTTTGTAAATTGTTCTGACATTGCCAAAAAATTTAATGGAGGCGGGCATATTCGTGCTGCAGGAGGAACTATTTATAAAAAAGATTATCCAAAATTAGATTTAGCCATAAATGCTGTGATTAAGGCTGCCAAAATGGAATTTTAGAATGGATGGAATATTAGTTTTAAATAAAGAAAAAGGCTTAACTTCCCATGATATGATTAAAATGGTGAGAAAAAAACTAAATATGAAAAAAGTTGGTCACACAGGGACTTTAGATCCAATAGCAACAGGAGTGTTAGTTATATGTCTTGGAAGAGCCACTAAAATAAGTGATTATATAATGAGAAGTAAAAAAACATATCTAGCTAAAATAAGGCTTGGAATTCTTACAGATTCTTTCGACATAATGGGTAATATTTTAAAGGAAGAAAGTTTTACTATCAATAAAGATAAATTATTATGTTGTTTAAATGAATTTGTAGGTAAATCATATCAACTTCCACCAATGTATAGTGCTATAAAGGTTAATGGAAAAAAATTATATGAATATGCAAGATTGGGTCTTGAGATTGATAGAAAAGAAAGATTAATAGAAATTTATTCAATAGAATTAATAGACTTTAACAATAAAGATGAATTTACTATCAGATGTAAGGTTTCTAGTGGAACCTATATAAGAAGTTTAGCTAATGATATAGGGAAAAAATTAAATACTTTTGGAACACTATTGGAACTAGCCAGAGAAGGAAATTCTACATTTACACTGGATGATTGTATATATAGCAAAGATTTTATAGAAATGCCCTTAGAAATAATTAAAGAAAGGATTATTCCTATGGATGATGCTTTATCAGACTTAGAAAAGTTTACTTATCCTGATGACTTTTATGATAAACTAATAAACGGCGTTAAATTTGAAGTAATGAAACCTATGGATGAAAAAATATATAGACTGTATTGTAGGAATGAATTTATAGGTTTGGGAAGATTAAAGACTCTAATGGATAAAAATTATATGACTTTATTTAAAAAATTAATAGGATAAATTATGTTAGTTATTGATATAAATTTAAATTATATTGCTAAAGAAAATTCAATAATTGCCCTTGGTAATTTTGATGGTGTTCATAAAGGACATAGAAAACTTTTAGAAAGAACAGTTAAAAGAGCTAAGGAAAAAAAATTATACTCTGCCGTTTTGGGTTTTAAAGAACATAGTTCAAACACTTATTCTGAAAATAAAAAAAAGATTATTACATCAAATGCAACAAAATTTAAAATATTTTCAGATTTGGGAATAGATATTGTCTATTTAATTGATTTTAATAAGGAATTTATGTCACTATCTCCGTGGGATTTTTTGAACGGATTTTTAAAAGATAAATTAAAAGTCAAGGGTTTAGTTGTAGGTTATGATTATACTTTTGGTTATAAAAAAACCGGAGATATAAGTTATTTGAGAAAAAATTCATCTATTTTCAATTGGTTAGATATTATTGAAGAACAAAAATGGAAAGGAGAGGCAATATCTTCTTCTTTAATTAGAAAATTAATAGCTGAGGGTGAAATTAAAGAAGCAAATACTTTGTTAGAAAGTAATTACACTATGATTGGAGAAATAGTCCATAACAAAGGGTTGGGAAGTAAAATGGGCTACCCGACAGCTAACTTGTCTCTTACTGACAATTATATTATTCCAAGGTTTGGGGTATATGATACAGATATTATTTTAGATGGAAAAAAATTCAAAGCAGCAACAAGTGTTGGTACAAATCCAACTGTTGAAGACGATGGAATAAAAATTGAAGCCCATATATTGGATTTTAATAAAGATATATATGGGAAAACTGTTGAGTTAATATTTTTGAATTTTATTAGACCGGAATTAATCTTTAAAAATGTTAATGAATTATTTCATCAAATTGAGCAAGATGTATTAAAAGTTAGACAAAGATAAGCTTTACAAAATTTTATACATCTGTTATCATATAAATAAATTATTTTTACCCTATCGTGGTTTTTCGTTCCTCGGCGAACTACTAGGTTAAGGTTAATAAGAATTAGGAGGATATATGTTAAATAAAGAAGAAAAAATTGAAATAATTGATAATTTCAAAACACATGAAGGAGACACAGGGTCTCCTGAAGTACAAGTAGCAATTCTTACAAAGAGAATTAATGATTTAAATGAACATTTAAGGATTCATAAAAAAGACCATCATTCAAGAAGGGGACTTTTAAAGATGGTTGGTAAAAGAAGAAACCTTTTAAGGTATTTAAAAGAAAAGGATATTGAAAGATATCGTAAATTAATTGAAAGACTAAATATTAGAGGATAAAATAGAGCGGGGTATCCGCTCTTTATTTTTAGAGGAGGAAATATGGAGAAAATATATACCATGGATCTTGCCGGTAGTGAGTTAAAAGTAACTATTGGTAAAGTAGCAGAACAAGCTAATGGTGAATGCTTAGTTCAATATGGTGATACTGTTGTCCTTGTTACTGCGACTTCTTCAAAAGAACCTAGGGAAGGTATTGATTTCTTTCCTTTAAGTGTTGATTATGAAGAAAAAATGTATGCAGTAGGCAAGATTCCGGGAGGTTTTATTAAAAGAGAAGGTAGACCCAGTGAAAAAGCAACTTTGACAGCAAGGTTAATTGATAGACCCTTAAGGCCGCTTTTCCCGGAGGGATATAGAAATGATGTACAAATCGTAGCAACAGTATTAAGTGTTGATCAAGATCATATACCTGATATCCCTGCAATGATTGGCTCATCAATAGCCTTATGCATTTCGGACATACCTTTTGATGGTCCAACTGGTTCAGTTCAGGTAGGTTTTATTGATGGAGAATATATAATAAATCCAAATCAACAACAAAGAGATAAAACCGATATCAGCTTAATGCTCTCAGGAACAAAAACTGCAATTATGATGGTTGAAGCCGGAGCTAATATAGTTACTGAAGAGCAAATGTTAGGAGCTATTTTAACCGGACATGAAACAATTAAAGAGATTTGTAAATTTATTGAAGATATAACTGAAGATATAGGTAAAGAAAAATCTGAATTCACTTTATTTAAACCAGATCAAGCAATTGTAAAAAAAGTTAAAGAATTTGGAAATGATTTATTAGTTAAAGCTATAAGGCAAGAAGATAAAGTAGTTAGGGAAAAATTAACAGAAGAAGCTAAGAATAAAATTCGTAGTGAATTTAAAGATTATTTTGAAGAAAATGAAAAAGATATTGAGGCTGCTATAGAAGAAATCGAGGTAACTGAAGTAAGAAGGGGAATAATAGAAGAAGATCGAAGACCTGATGGACGAAAACTTACCGAGATAAGGCATCTATCTTCAGAAGTCGGCCTTTTACCCAGAGCACATGGAAGCGGTCTATTCACTAGAGGTCAAACTCAAGTATTATCTGTAACTGCTCTAGGTGCTTTGTCCGAAGAACAAACAATTGATGGTCTTGGTGATGATAAACCTAAACATTATATACATCATTATAATTTCCCGGGATTTTCAGTAGGAGATACAAAACCTTCAAGAAGTCCTGGAAGACGTGAAATTGGTCACGGAGCCTTAGCTGAAAGAGCTTTAATTCCAGTGATTCCTTCAATAGAAGAATTCCCTTACACAATAAGAGTTGTTTCAGAAGTTCTATCTTCTAACGGGTCATCTTCTCAAGCATCAGTTTGTGGTTCAACCCTTTCCTTAATGGATGCAGGTGTTCCAATTAAGGCACCGGTAGCCGGAATAGCCATGGGACTTATTGAAGAAAATGGTGTTATAAAGATTTTAACAGATATTCAAGGGTTGGAAGATCATTTTGGTGATATGGATTTTAAGGTTGCAGGTACAAGAGATGGTATTACTGCTATACAAATGGACATCAAAGTTGAAGGAATAAAAAAAGAAATATTGGAAGTTGCTCTTGAAAGAGCGAAAGTAGCAAGACTTCAAATTTTAGATCATATTGCAACAACAATTGAAAAGCCTAGAGATCATTTGTCAAAATATGCACCTATTATTCATATTATAGTAATTGATCCGAATAAGATAGGTGATGTAATTGGTGCCGGTGGAAAAACAATAAATAAAATTATTGAACAAACAGGTGTTAAGATTGATATTGATGATGACGGAAAGGTATCTGTTCTTTCAGAAGATGCTGAAAGGGCCAAGGAAGCCATTGATATTATAGAAGGCATAGTAAAAGAAGTTGAAGTTGATGATATATATTCCGGGAAAGTAAAAAAAATTATGAAGTTTGGTGCTTTTGTGGAGTTAAAGAAAGGAACTGAAGGTCTGCTTCATATTTCTGAAATTGCACATGAAAGGACTAGAGAAGTAGGAGATGTACTTCATGTTGGAGATGAAGTTAAGGTTAAAGTAATAGAAATTGATGACGAAAATGGTAAAATTTCTCTTTCAAGAAAAGCCCTATTGCCAAAACCAAAAAGATTTGAAAAAAAACATGAGCACCTTAACTTTTATGATACAAATAAAAAAGAAAGTATCGAAAATAAAGATGAAGGTAATGAATAAAGTTATAATCGCATTATTAAATGCGATTTTTTTAAAGGAGTATTATGAAATTAAAGATAGTGAATAAGAGTAAGCATGCGCTGCCTAAATATGAAACCAAAGGTTCCAGCGGAATGGATTTGAGAGCAAATCTAAGTGAAAAAATTGTATTAAAATCTCTTGATAGAGTGCTTGTACCTACCGGTCTATTTATTGAATTACCGGAAGGATATGAAGCTCAAATAAGGGCAAGGAGTGGGCTTGCTCTAAGAAAGGGCTTGTCATTACCCAACGGTATAGGAACAATAGATGCTGATTACAGAGGTGAACTTAAAATAATTGTTGTTAATTTAGGAAAAGAAGACATTGAAATTAATGACGGTGATAGGATTGCTCAAATGGTAATCATGAAGGTAGAAAGAGCAGAAATAGAAAAAGTTGAAGTATTAGATAAAACAGAACGTAGTGAAGGTGGTTTTGGGCACACAGGTCTTTAATATTCTTAAATTTGGCTATTTATGATATAATATTAATGAGGTGTAATCGTGGAAAAAAAGAAAAAAATTATTAATAAAAAAAATTCTAAAAACATTAGAAGAAAGCCAAAGCAAATCGATGCTAAAGGAGAAATATTCGGTCTGTTTTTAATGGTTTTAGGAATAATTTTTTTTATTTCCATATATAGTGACAAGATGGGAATAATTGGTAGGCTTGTGTATAAGGTTTTATCTATACTTTTTGGGTCTGCAAATTTTGTTTTTCCTTTACTACTAATATTTTGGGGAATGCTTTATAATTTAACGGCAACAAAGTTATATACTAAACGGTATATTATTTGTTGCCTTGTTATATTTTTATTTATTTTAATTTTATTAGATGGGTCCAAAGAGTTAGATTTAACTTTAGTTGATAGGCTTAACAAATCTGTGGAATATTTATCAATAACTAAAAGTGGCGGAATAATAGGTGCTTTACTTGGATTCTTTTTATATAAAATGTTGGGCTCTTTAGGTACTTATATATTAGCTGCGGTTATTATTTTAATCACTTTGTATTTGATGATAAAGATAAATATAGATGAAATAGTTATGGCCTTTGAGGATATTAGTGAATATATTCAAGATAAAAAACGTATATTGGAAGCTAAAAAACTTAAGAATGAAGAAAAAAAGAAAGATGATTTATTAAGCGAAGAAAAACATAATAGGAAAGAAAAATTAAAAGATACATTTCTTACTAAACTCTTAAATAAGAATAATAAAAAGATAAAAGAGAAAATAAATAATAATGTACAGGCTGATATTTTTGATGAGAAGATAGTTATAAAAGAATATAATAATAGTTCTGATAATATTGAAACTGCCTACGATGAAACAGTTGAGAAATCAGATATTGTAAACAAAGAAAATTTGAATTATGAAGAATTAACAGAAGAAGATAAAGAAGAATTTAATAATATAGATGAAAATATAGTTGAAGACATTTATAGCTTTCCTGATATTGCACTATTAAACGTCAATAAAGTTAAAAATTCAATCTCTAACCAAGAAATCATAAAGAATGGTAAAATAATTGAGAAAACACTGGATAATTTTAATATGGACTGTAATATTACAGCAATAAATAAGGGTCCGGTAATAACATGTTATGAATTAAAACCGGCTCCTGGAATAAAACTATCAAGAATTGTTAGTTTAGCAGATAATATATCTATGGCTTTAGGAAGTTCAGATATCAGGATAGAGGCACCTATTCCGGGTAAAACTGTTGTTGGTATAGAAGTGGCAAATAAAATTAAAGATTCAGTCAGTTTAAGAGAAATACTTGAATCTGATGAGTTTAAAAATACAAAAAGTGATGTTCCACTCACCTTGGGCAAAGATGTTGAGGGAAATATAATAATTTCTTCAATAAGTGATATGCCACATCTTTTAATAGCCGGAGCAACTGGCTCAGGTAAATCCGTATGCATAAATACAATTATTATAAATATTTTATACAAGTCTTCACCCAAAGATGTAAGATTATTGTTAATTGATCCAAAGGTTGTTGAACTTAGCGTTTATAACGGTATACCTCATTTACTTATTCCTGTTGTAACAAATCCTAAAAAGGCAGGCTATGCGTTAAATTGGGCTGTAGATGAGATGGAAAAAAGATATAAATTATTTGCTGAGGCTCAGGTTAGGGATATTAACGGATACAATAAAAAGAAAGAAAAAGAGGGGAAAGGTTCTTCAAAATTACCCATAATTGTAATAATTGTCGATGAACTTGCAGATTTGATGATGGTATCATCAAATGAAATTGAAGATTATATTGCAAGATTAGCACAAATGGCAAGGGCGTGTGGCATGCATTTAATTTTGGCTACACAAAGACCAAGTGTTGATGTTATTACAGGAACTATTAAAGCTAATATACCATCTAGAATTGCTTTTGCAGTATCTTCTGCAATTGATTCCAGAACAATTTTAGACCAAAGCGGTGCAGAAAAACTTTTAGGAAAGGGAGATATGTTATTTTTTCCATCTTCTGCATCTAAACCCAAAAGAGTACAAGGGGCATTCATCAGTGATGAAGAAGTGGAAAAAGTTGTAGATTTTATAAAATTAAACAATACAAGCACCGATAAAAGTAATGAAACTTATATTGTTAATCAAATAAAAGTTAAGGAAGAAGATGATAATCTGGATTTGGATCCTCTTTTTAATGATGCAATAAATTTTGTTTTAAGCGATGAACAAGCATCAATATCTTACTTGCAGAGAAAACTGAAAGTGGGTTATTCAAGGGCGGCAAGAATTGTTGATCAAATGGAAGATTTGGGGATTATTGGACCTCACGAAGGGTCAAAACCTAGAAAATTATTAAAGACAAAAGAAGAAATTGAAGATTTGTTAGGTGATAGAGATGAATAGTGTTAATTTTGTTACTTTGGGATGCTCAAAAAATGAAGTTGACACATCTCTTATGATGTCTATTCTTGACAAAGACAAATATTATACAACTAATAATCCTGGGCAAGCAGATATAATTATTGTTAATACTTGTGGATTTATTGATGCTGCAAAAGAAGAATCAATTGATGCCATATTAGAAATGGTTAAATATAAAAATGAAGGAAAATGCAAAAAAATTTTATTGTCAGGATGTTTGGCACAAAGATATCCTGAAGAATTATTAAATGAAATTCCTGAAGTTGATGGTATTTTAGGAACAGGAAATATTTTTCTAATAAATGATTTGCTTGACAAGGCACTGACCGGAAATAAATTTATTAAAACAGATAATCTTAATTCAGAATATTTGGAGGGTATTAAAAAAGGCCTGGTTAATGTCACCGAATATGTAAAAATTTCTGAAGGTTGTAATAATAATTGTTCATATTGTATTATACCTAAACTTCGTGGTAAAAACAGGTCAAGAAAAATCGAAGATATATATAATGAAATATCATATTTGGTAAGCAGGGGTACTAAGGAAATTATATTAATTGCGCAGAATACTACTGACTATGGAATAGATCTTTATGGGAAATATTCACTAGCAAGCCTTATTAAAAAGATATCTGCAATAAGTGATTTAAAATGGATTAGAGTCCTATATCTATATCCTGACAATTTTACCGATGAATTAATAGAAGAATTTAAAACAAATCCAAAACTGATTAAATATGTTGATATTCCATTGCAACACATCAGTGACCATGTTTTAAAGTTAATGAATAGGCATACTGATAAAAATAATATAATAAAGCTTCTAAGTGAGCTTAGGGGCATAAGTGGACTAATTATAAGAACTACCTTTATTGTTGGATTTCCTGGAGAAACAACTGAGGATTTCAACGAATTAAAATCTTTTATAAAAAATTTCAAATTTGATAAATTAGGAGTATTTACTTATTCAAGAGAAGAATCAACGCCAGCAGATAAAATGCCCGGACAAATTGATGAAGAAAAAAAAGATGCTTTGAGAGGTCAAATAATGGAAGAACAATCTGAAATATCTGCCAGTTTGTTAAAAGAAAAGGTTGGGGAAATATTTAATGTATTAATTGAGCACAAAGAAGATAAGAATTTATACTTAGGAAGATCTTACATGGATAGTCCCGATATTGATGGAGTGATATATGTTAATTCAAAATATAATTTGGAGATAGGTAAATTTTATAATGTTAAAATTACTTCATCATTGGAATATGATTTAATAGGAGATACAATATGAATTTACCGAATAAATTAACTTTATTAAGAATACTCTTAGTACCCGTATTTATAGTTTTTATGTATTTGAATTTTCACTATGCACGATTAATTGCAACCTTAATTTTTTGTGTTGCGTCATTTACTGACTTTTTAGATGGCCATTTAGCCAGAAAAAATAATTTAGTTACAAATTTTGGGAAATTTGCAGACCCATTAGCAGATAAAATATTGGTATGTGCAGCATTAATAATGCTTGCATCCTATGGAACAATACCAGCTTATGGGGTTATTATAATTGAAGCTAGGGAATTTGCCGTTTCCGGATTAAGAATACTTGCCGCTTCAGATAATATTACAATAGCTGCAAGCAAATTAGGAAAATTTAAAACGGTTTCTCAGCTAATTTCAATGATAGTGCTATTATCAAATATTGCCAAAATACAACAGTTCGGAATACTTATGTTTCATTTTTCTGTGGTTATGACAATAATTTCAGGTATAGATTATTTTATTAAAAATAAAGAAGTTTTAGACTTAAATAACATTTAGGGGTGTTTATGAAGGCGGAAATAATTACTGTTGGAACTGAAATTCTTATAGGATCAATATTAAATACAAACTCTAAGTTTTTGTCAGAAAGATTGTTAGATTTAGGTGTTGATGTAATAAGGCAAGTTTCAGTAAATGACGACATGAATGAAATAATTGAAGAATTAAAATTTGCAGTAGAAAAAACTGATTTTATATTTTTGTGCGGAGGTTTAGGACCAACTAACGATGATATAACAAGGGAATCTCTAGCAAAATTCTTAAATAAGGAAATTCATATTGATAATGATAGCAAAATAGATCTAGAAAACAGGTTTAGAAAATTAAATAGAGTTATGACTATAAATAATTTGAAACAAGTTTCTATTATTGATGGATGTAAGAAATTAAAAAATGAATGGGGTCTAGCATTAGGTGAAGTTAACGAATATAAAAATAAAAAGATTTTCCTGTTTCCGGGTCCACCAAAAGAGTTTGAACCTATGGTTGATAGATATTTAGCTGAGAATATTCATGAAAATCAAATCATTATTGTTAAATCACTTAATGTCATAGGTTTAGGAGAATCACTAACTGAAGATAAAATTAGAAAATTAGATTTAGAAAATAAAAATATTTCAATTAATACTTTCGCCCATTATTCACAAACAGAAATTAAAATAATTGCTAAGGGTACGAATTATAGTAAAATTGAAACTTTATTGGATACAACTATCACCAGATTATATGATGAGTTTAAAGATCATATATATTCTGAAAATAATGAAACTGTGGAAGAAGTGCTTGTAAACAATTTAATTAAGAAAAAATTAACAATTTCTTTTGCAGAGTCAATAACAGGAGGGCTTTTGTCTTCAGCAATAACTGATATTTCCGGGGCTTCTAAAGTTATGTCATCTTCATATATCACTTACTCTAACAAATCAAAGCATGATAATTTAGGAGTGAAAGAAGAAACATTAAAAAAATATGGAGCCATTAGCAAAGAAACAGCTCTTGAAATGGCTAGAGGTTTAAAAATTAAAACAAATTCAGATATTTGTGTAGCAACAACGGGAGAAGCTGGACCGAATTCATCAGAAACTGATGTGGGAAGTGTTTTTACTTGCATTTATTTTTCTGAAGATAATTATAAATTGGACCATTTCTATTTTCCAGGGAATAGAGCAAGAGTTAGAAATAGAACAGTAAGTCAAGTTTTATCAAATTTATTATATTTAATAAACAAAGAATAGGAGTTAATCATGAAAGATAATTTAGAAAAAAAAGAAGCGCTGGATAAAGTTTTAGCTGCTATAGAAAAACAATACGGAGAAGGGTCTGTTATGAAATTAGGACAAGATTCTAAACTTGATATCGATTCAATACCAACGGGTTCACTAGCTCTTGATGTAGCCTTAGGTATTGGCGGTATTCCTAAAGGAAGGATAATAGAAATCTATGGACCAGAATCTTCAGGGAAAACTACAATAGCTTTACACATGCTTGCAGAATCTCAAAAACTTGGAGGAAACGCTGCCTTTATAGATGCTGAACACGCATTAGATCCAGCTTATGCAAAACGACTTGGAGTAGATGTTGAAAATTTAATTATTTCGCAACCGGATACCGGGGAACAAGCATTGGAAATTACTGAAGCACTTGTGCGTTCCAATGCAGTTGATGTCATAGTTATTGATTCAGTAGCCGCCTTGGTACCTAAAACTGAAATTGATGGTGAAATGGGTCAAACTACAATAGGATTACAAGCAAGACTTATGTCACAGGCATTAAGAAAATTAACAGGTGCAATTAACAAGTCAAAAGCTGCCGTTATTTTTATAAATCAGTTAAGAGAAAAGGTCGGAGTTATTTACGGTAATCCTGAAACTACAACGGGTGGGAGAGCACTTAAATTTTACTCTACCATTAGGCTTGATGTTAGAAGGATTGATTTGATTAAACAGGGTGATACGCCAATAGGAAGTAGAGTTCGTATAAAGGTTGTTAAAAATAAAGTCGCTCCTCCATTCAAGGAAGCGGAGGTCGATATAATGTATGGACAAGGTATTTCAAAAATTGGGAATATTTTGGATGTTGCCGCAGATAGAGGAATAGTTAAAAGGGCAGGGTCTTGGTATTCTTATAGGGATGAAAAGTTAGGCCAAGGAAGAGAAAAATCAAAAGAATTTTTAAAAGATAATCCAAATCTTCTTAAAGAAATTGAAGAAGAAGTTAGAATGTCATTAAATCCTGATAAGAATAAAGACAATAATTCATCTATAAATAATGAAGAAACTGAAACTAATTAAAACAAGTAATTTATTAGATAAAATATGGACGTGATTTTTTGAAGTTTCTATACTTTACAGATACACATATAAGAGGAACAAATCCCAAAAATAGGATAGATAATTTTTACCAAACTTTAAAAGATAAATTTCAAGAACTTATAGAAATATCTAAAACAGAAGATGTTGATTATATTTTGCACGGTGGAGATTTATTTGATAGGCCGGATCCTTCTGTGTCTATAGTTGGAGATTTTGCAAAAATTTTTAACGAATTTAAAGCACCGATATATATAGTTAGTGGAAATCATGATATTTTTGGACACAATCCCAGCACTATTGATAGAACAATGTTAGGACTTTTGTGTAATCTAGGTATATTAAATTTAGTTAATGATAAAACTATAATTTTGGATAAAGATATTAGAGTCCAATTGACAGCAGCTCCTTATGTATATGGAATGGATAGTAAAGAAAATATTGAGCGTTATATTGTTAAGGAAAAAAATCCTACTTGTAGGTATGCTATTCATTTAACTCATGGATTCTTGGTTGATAAACCTTTTTTAAAGGATGTTGAGCACACATTGGTTAGTGATATTAAAAATACAATGGCTGATATTACATTATGTGCACATTTTCATTATGGATTTGATACAGTGGAAATAGCTAATAAGTATTTTATTAACCCGGGTGCTTTAGTAAGAATTTCCAACTCATTAGCAGAAATGAAAAGAAAGCCTAAGGCTGTTATCATTGAATTGACTGATAAAATTAAATTAAAAGAAATTTATTTGAAATCAGCTTTGCCTGGAGAAGAAGTCCTTGATAGGAGTGAAATGGAAAGACATAAGTTTAAAGGCATAAAAATTAATGAATTTAAAGAGATAATTGATTCGTCAGTTAATCTGAAAGATACAGATATTTTTTCATTATTAACAAAGATTGGGGAAAATGATTCAATTGGTAGAGATGTAATTGAGGAAGCTTTAAAAAGAGTTGAACAAATACAAATTTCAGGAGCAAAATATACGTGATTTATATAAAAAAAATTCATTTGGAAAATTTTCAATCACATAAAAATACCACACTTGTTTTTGATAGAGGACTGAATGTTATATTAGGAAATTCGGACTCAGGGAAAACGGCCATATTAAGAGCTATCAAGTGGGCGATTTATAATGAACCTCAAGGGGATTATTTTATTATGCAGGGAACTAATAAAGTTCTTGTTGAAATTGAATTTTCTAATGGTGCTATTGTGAAAAGATTAAAGTCATCCTCAAAGAATAATTATTATTTAAAGCTTCCGGATGAAGAGGAACAAATATTTGAGGCTTTTGGGCGTTCGGTTCCACAAGAAATAATAGATGTTACAGGTATGTATAAAATTTCTTTAACTGATGATAAATCAAGTATATTAAATATAGCAGAGCAACTTGATGGTCCTTTTTTACTAAATCAAGTGCCATCTGTGCGAGCTAGCGCCATAGGTAGATTAGTATCGGTTAATTATATTGATGATGCTTTAAGAGATACTGTAAGAGAAGATAAGTCTGTTAATAATAATATTAAAATTCTTGAAAAAAATAAGGATGAGCTGGAATCAAAAATAAAAGAATTTGATTATTTAAAAGATTTGGAAGTAAGCTACAATAGCTTAAAAGATATTAGTAGAACTATAAAAGAAAAATCAAATAAGCTAAAGCTTTTTAAGGCCAGCAATATTTCTTTAAGAGAAATAGATAAAGAAATTAAAGCAATTAATGATAATTTAGTTAAATTACCAAACATTAAAATTCTATCTGATTTAGTGGAAAGACTTACTAATATTAGTTATAAACATAAATATTTAAAAAATTTATGCGAAAGATTAGAAAATGTAGATTCAAAAATATACACTGAAAAAAAATATTTATATAAGTTTAAAGATTTAATATCTTTTGAAGACCTAATATTAAAATTAATAAATAATTTACAAGTTTATGAAAAATTTACTAATCTATATAATAGATATCTAACTATTAATGGTGATTATAATAAAACAAATTCTCTTGTTAAAGATTTAGTGAATGTTCAAAAAATTCATATAATTTATTCAGATCTTGACAATAAATTAAGATATTTAAAAGTATTAAAAACTTATAATTCAACGCTTTATAATATAGAAGATTCACTTACAAAAGGCATTGATTTTATCAGTAATTTTAATAATTTAAATACTGCTTTTGAATTATTTAATGTTCTTAATATTAAGAGCAAATTATTATTTGATATAAAGAGTTTTGGTGAAAAACTTTTAATATTGAATAAAAATATCAAGGAAGAAGAAAATATTAAAAATAATATTATAAATAAAATTAAAAGTTATTCTAATGATTATGAAAAAACTATATTGAATATGGGAATATGTCCATTTTGTTATAACAAAATTACAGAAGAATCAATCAAACATATTAAAGAGCACATTCAGGAGGAATAAATGGATTACGAAGATAACTTAAATAATTTAAAAAAACATTTAGATAGGGCTAAAGATTTAAAATATAAAGCTGATGCAAGATTGGAAAGTTTAAAAGCTCAAAGAGAAGAGCTTCTTAAAGAAATTGAAAAGGAGGGTGTAAAACCGGAAGAACTTTCTAACGTTATTAGCAACTTAGAAAATGAAATAAAAGAGCTTTTTGAAAAAGCAAACAGTATGCTTCCAAAAATATAATATGGATATTGAATTATTAGACCAAGAAATTGAAAAAATTAATACAAAATTAAATATAGAAATGGGTAAGCGTCAAGTCCTAAAGGATTCTCTAGATAATATACAAAATCAGATAGAAAGAGAGCTCAAATATGAAGATCTATTAACAAAGGTAATTTTATTATTTCAGAAAACTGCAGCCTATGCAAGAGAACAGTCAAAAAGACAAATTGAAGATTTAGTAACAAAATGTCTTCAATTTATATTTGAAACAGATATAGAATTTTTGATTGAACTTAGCGAAAAAAGGTCAGTTCCCAATGCAGAATTTTTTGTTAAAAGTAACTATGATGAAGGTTACAGTGTAATTACAAGACCAGAATTGTCAAGGGGAGGAGGAGTTGTCGATATCGTATCGATAGCTTTGAGGCTTGCTTTTATACAATTACATAGACCGATAATTGAAGGGCCAATAATTTTAGATGAACCCGGTAAACATGTAAGTAGCGATTATATTTTCAACTTAGGGGATTTTTTAAATAAATCAAGTTCTTTATTTAATAGACAAATTATTATGGTTACTCATAATGAACATTTAGCACAAATATGTGATAAGGCTTATACTGTTGATATTAAGAATGGTATAAGTTATGTTGAAGAACAAAATCAAAATGATTAATTATATATATCAAATAACGTTTTAAAAGATTAAATAGCACTTGACTTTAACATGAGAAATTGTTAGTATGATATTAATAGTGGTGAGTTAAACTATGTAAAAATATCACCTTAGAATTAGGAGGATGTCATGAAATATAATTCTAAAATTAAAAGTAAACAAACTGATGGCTTGTTTGAGGCTATTCTCACATTAGATAATTTAGAAGAATGCTACAGATTTTTTGAAGATATCTGTACTGTCAAGGAAATTCAAGCAATTTCTCAAAGATTAGAGGTAGTAAAACTACTTGTTAAAGGGAAAACCTATCATGAAATTGAGAGCGATACCGGAGCATCCACAGCTACAATTTCCAGAATTAACAGATCTTTAAATTATGGAGCTGACGGCTATAAAATAGTTCTTGAAAAACTTGGAATGCTTAATAAAGATAAGGATTAATCCTTATCTTTATTTTTTTCTTGTACTAATTTGTCTAAAAAATTATTATCTTTTTTTATATTAATAGTTGAAAAATCATTATATATAACTAATCCAAGTTTTCTACTTGGATGTCTTTTTATATTAGCTTTTTTGGTGTAAGCAACCATAATATTATTCGAATCTTTAAAAGATGAATATTTAGCGGCAAGAGCTGCAGCTACATTTATTACATCTTTCGGAATATCTTCACCTTTATTTTTCACAATAACATGAGATCCGGCTCCTTCTTGTATATGGAACCAATAATCATCTCTTTTGGCAAATTTTAAAGTTAAATAATCATTTTGCTTATTATTTTTACCCACATAAATATTGTAACCACTGAATTCAAAAGACAAGAAATTATTCTGAATAGACTTTTTCTTTTTTGAAGAAGCTTTTTTATAAGTTTTTATTAAACCTTGATTTTGCATTTCTTCCTTTAAATCATCAACTTCATCCATACTATCAATAAAGCTAATATTAATTAAAATTGATTCTAAATATGATATTAATGCTTCATCTTCTTTAATTTGCTTTTTTAAGATTTCTGAGGCTTTTTTTAGTTTAGAATATTTTTGATAGTAATTATTTGCATTTTGTCTTGGATTAAGTTTAATATCTAAAGGAATTGTAATTGGAGTCATACTATCATAATAATTTTCACAAGTAAGACTTTTATCACCGGTATTTATTTTATAAAAATTAGATGAAATTAAGTCTGCATAAATTTTATATTTTTCTCTATTTATTGCCTCATTAAGTTCTTCTGATTGCAAACTTAATTTTCTTTTAGTTTTTTTGATTTGCGAATTAATTAGCTTTTTATAGTTAGTAGTGATAGCATTTATACCATTTTTCACTTGTTTTTCTGAATAAAATTCATCTAAAATTGCTGAAATAGATGAATTGAATTTTTTATCTTTTGTTGAATAAGTTTCTAAATCTATGCAATAAAAATCATGTAATTTATCATCCCTATAAATTTTAATAGGTGTAAAATTATTTTTTTTAATATTTTTGAAAATGTCATAAAACTTACCTTCAAGATTTTTTAATTCTTCTAAGGATAATCCACCTAAATTTCTTTCTATGTCAAGGTTACTCCTATAAGCAATTTCAAAAACCATTTGAGGTCCTATACCTGTATATGTGTTCATAAGGAAATATTTTATATTTTTATTTTTATCTGCACTTGAAATTTTATTTAAAAAATTATCTTCCAATCTTGGGTCAAAAGACTTAGAAATTTCATTGGGATTATATAAAACCCCAGGAAGGATTTCTCTTACACTGGATTTATTGAAATTTATTCTTTTTATGGCATCAACTATTTTATTATTTTTATCAACAAGGATAATATTTGAATACTTTCCCATTATTTCAATAAATATGGACTTGTCTTCAATTAATCCCAATTCATCTTTAGCGGAAAAATCAAGTCTAATTATTCTATCCATTTTAAATTGGCTAAATTTTTTTAATATACTGCCTTCTAGATGTTTTCTTAAAAGCATACAAAAGGCTGGAGGATATGAGGGGTTATCAATATTTTTATTAGTTAAATGAATCCTTGGATAAGTTCCTGAACAGGACATTAATAATTTATATTTATTATTAGTAACTCTCATATTGATAATTATTTCATCAGTTGAAGGCTGATATATTTTATCTATCTTGCCATCTTGAAGAGTATTATTTAATTCATATATAATGCTAGCGCAAACGCTACCGTCTAAAGACATATTATCACCTTAATCAATTATATCATACTTAAGTATTCATTGTATTATTGTGATAAAAATAGTATAATAAATTAGGTTTTAATTATATTATAGGAAGGATAGGAAAATGGAAATAAAAGAAAATTTAAAAAAAGTAGACCCTGATATTTTTCAAGCTATTAATGATGAAACAAAAAGGCAACATGAACATGTTGAATTGATAGCATCAGAAAATTTTGTATCTGAAGCTGTCCTTGAGGCAATAGGTTCTACTCCTACAAATAAATATTCTGAGGGGTATCCCGGTAAAAGATATTATGCCGGCTGTGAATATATAGATATAATTGAAAATTTAGCTATAGATAGGTTAAAAAAACTTTTTAATGCTCAGCATGCTAATGTTCAGCCACATTCCGGATCTAATGCAAATATGATTGTATATTCAGCATTTCTAAATCCGGGTGACAAGGTTATGGGCATGAATTTGGCTGAAGGTGGCCATTTGAGTCATGGTAGTCCGGTAAATTTTTCGGGAAAATTTTATGAATTCTTTTCATATGGCTTAAATCCGAAAACTGAACTTATAGATTATGATGCAGCATATAAATTGGCCAAGGAACATAAACCTAAATTGATAGTGGCAGGAGCATCAGCATATCCAAGGAAAATAGATTTTTCTAAATTTAGAGAAATAGCAGATACAGTTGGAGCATATCTAATGGTAGATATGGCACATATTGCCGGTATAGTAGCCGCAGGATATCATATGAATCCTTGCGATTATGCAGATATTGTTACTTCAACAACCCATAAAACTTTAAGAGGTCCTAGGGGTGGGGTAATCCTATGTAAAGAAAAATATAAAAAACTTATTGATAAAACTGTATTCCCAGGATTCCAAGGTGGTCCGTTAGAAAATATTATTGCTGCAAAAGCTGTATGTTTTAAGGAAGCTCTTGAACCATCATTCAAAGTGTATATTGAACAGCTATTAAAGAATGCAAAAAAAATGGGAGAAGTTCTGCAAGAAGGCGGAATTAGACTTGTATCTGGTGGTACAGATAATCATTTACTATTATTAGATGTTAGAAATTTAAATATTACAGGCAAAGAAGCTGAAAATATGTTATCAGCTGTTAATATAACAACAAACAAGAATTCAATACCAAATGACCCGCAAAAGCCAACCATAACAAGTGGTATAAGAATTGGAACACCAGCGGTTACTACTAGAGGTATGAAAGAAGATGATGTTGAAAAAGTTGCTAATTTAATAATAGATACTTTAAAAGAAAGACGCGGTGTTGAGTCTATAAAAAATGATGTGCTTGAATTGCTCAAAGCTTTTCCAATTTATGGGGAATTTGGTGCTTAGGAAACTCATTTTTATGAACATGTATTTAGAACATAAGTTTTAATATCGTGTAAGAAGTTACAGTAATTAATTTTATGTAATAGCATAAGATATTATATTTATATCTAATGCAATTCAATTTATGCAAATAAGATAATTAATAATATTTAAATATTATGGACTAGATTAATGATGTGATTAATATATGAGGTATTATTAAAAAAATTTGAAAAGAAAAATTTGCTATAAGTTTATTAATATGTTAGAAATAAAATGATTTTTTAATAAATAGTATTATTTTATAATATAATTAGCTTTAAAATCATAAGTAATAAACTTAAAATTCCATTTTTAGATGCACGGATAAGTTTAATAAATTAAAATTAGTCACAAAATTATTATTTTGTGACTAATTTTTTATTCCCCTGTAAAGGAATTATTCAAATAAATTTAAACCTTCATTATTAACAAACTTTGCGTCTTTATTATTATCAGTAGATTTTTGCTCTTCTGTATTTTTATAAGAAGTTGTAGGGCTTTTAATATTATTATTTGAATTATTTGTACTCATATTTTCATTAAGTGAACCTTCTATATAAACGCAATTATTTTCCCATTTAACCTTTAAGCCCATGGCTTCAGATATGAATCTAATTGGAACATAAGTCCTACCATCGTATAAAACAGCTGGTGCGTCGGTTGTTACTACTTGATTATCCTTATCTTCGTAAAAAGTAGCATTATTTTCACCAATGTTCATTTTAATCAATTTATTGCCTACACCTCCAATTAAAATTCCTTGTTTCTTACTATTAGGTTCAGTATAAAATTGAATATAAGCTCCAAATTGTTCTGTAATATATCTAATTGGAACCATTACTCTGTTATTAGATTTATCAAAATATGCTCTTCCATAGTTTTCAGGAAGTAATTTGATTTCATTATTAATGTAAATATCAACTTTTTTAGTAGAAGCTGTAGCCGGAAGATTACCAACTGCAAATACACTTGTACTTAAAATGCTTATAAAAGCAAGTATAAAAATAGCAATATAATTTTTAATTTTCATTCTTCTCTCCTTTTTTATCTTCTTTTAAATTTGAAAGAGGATTATTTTCCACTGTATTTTTTAACATTTTATCATTAACGTGAGTATAAATTTGAGTAGTTGTAATAGATTCATGACCTAATATTTCTTGTAATGATCTGATATCTGCATTACCATATTGATACATAAGAGTTGCAGCGGTATGCCTTAATTTATGAACACTAAATTTTCTTATATCTAATCCTGCATTTGACATATGCTTTTCAATCATATATTGTATAGAGCGATTACTCATTCTCTTTTTTCTTATACTCAAGAATAAAGCATTAGTAGATACTTTTGGTCTTAACTTTAAATAATTGTTAATTGAATAAATGCAAGCATGATTCAAGTATATTGTTCTTTCTTTATTACCTTTTCCGATTACTCTTATTGTGTCATCTTTTATATCATTAATGTTTATTTGTGCTAATTCAGATAATCTCAATCCACAGTTTAAAAATAAAGTACAAATACAGTAGTCTCTTGTCCTATAAAGTTCATTTTCTTTAGAATTATGAATTGTCTTTAAAAGATTAATTGATTCGTCCAAGGTTAAATATATAGGCAAGGATTTCTCAATCTTTGGTAAATCAATATTTTCGCTTGGATTGTATGTTAATACTTCAATTTTATTTGTAAGATAATTAAAAAAAGCTTTAATTGCCGAAATCTTTCTATATTTGGATTTATTAGAAAGCTTCCTTTCCTTATCTAAATAAGATATATATGCATATAAATCCTGCTTAGTAATACTCTTTAAAAGTTCATTGTCAACCTTATCAATATCAACTTCATCTAATTTTGTATTTTCATCATAGTAATCAGTTTTTCTTAATAATATATATCTTAAGAAAACTCTTAAGTCATAATAATATTCTTTAATAGTATTTAATGAATGACCTTTAGAACTTTCTAAATAATCTAAAAAGTCATCAATAATATTTGATTTAATCATAATACTCCTAAAAAAACCTGACTTATCAGGTCAGGTTTATTATTTTTATTTTGCATATTCAACCGCTCTTGTTTCTCTTATTACATTTACCTTTATTTGTCCAGGGAAATCAAGTTCAGATTCGATTTTTTTGACAATGTTTCTTGCAGTAATTGTAACTTCAGCTTCAGAAATTTCTTGAGGTTTTACTATAATTCTTATTTCTCTGCCCGCTTGGACAGCATAAGATTTTTCTATTCCTTCAAAAGAATTTGCAATATCTTCAAGTTTTTCAAGCCTTTGGATATAAGCTTCAATTGTTTCACGTCTGGCACCTGGCCTTGCAGCTGAAATAGCATCTGCCGCTTGGACAAGGACTGATTCAACACATATTGGTTCAACATCGCCATGATGAGATTCAATAGCATTAATAATCTTTTCCGGTTCATTATATTTACGGGCAATTTCAACACCTAACTCAACATGAGTAGCATTGATATTATGATCAATACTTTTTCCTATATCATGTAATAGCCCACCACGTTTTGCAAGTTTTATATCAGCACCAATTTCTGCAGCTAAAATTCCGGCAATTTGAGAAACTTCAACAGAATGTTTTAAATTATTTTGACCGTAACTAGTTCTATATTTTAGTCTGCCAAGATATTTAATAATCTCCGGATGTAACCCATGGACACCTGCATCATAAGCTGCCTGTTCACCGGATTCCTTGATTATAGTCTCAACTTCTTGTTCTGCTTTTTGAACAGATTCTTCAATTCTTGAAGGATGAATTCTGCCATCATTTACAAGTTTCTCCAAGGCAACCCTGGCAATTTCTCTTCTGACAGGGTCAAAACAGGACAATACAACCGCTTCAGGCGTATCGTCAATTATTAAGTCAACACCTGTTAAAGCTTCAATGGCACGAATATTTCTCCCTTCCCTACCAATTATTCTACCTTTCATTTCATCATTAGGAAGATTTACAACTGATACTGTTGTTTCAGCAACTTGATCGGCAGCACATCTTTGGATAGCGGAAGCTACTGCATCTCTAGCATATTTAGTGGCCTCATCCTTAATTCTTTGTTCATTTTCTTTAATAATCAAAGCGGATTCTTGAGTTATTTCACTTTTTAGTTGATTTAATAACATCCTTTTGCCCTCTTCAGCAGTTAACCCTGCAACTTTTTGCAATTCTTCATCTCTTTGAAGAACAAGTTTTTCAGCGATTTCTTCTTTTTCCTTTAGTGCTTCAAGTTTTTGTGACAATTTTTCATCTTTCTTATCAAGTTGATTTGATTTTCTTTCAATTTGTTCTTCCCTTGAAAGCATTCTGGATTCTAATTGTTTTAATTCAGATTTTTGACTATTAATCTTCTGCTCCTCAGAAGCTCTAATTTTTTGAATTTCTTCCTTAGCCTCAACAAGCAGTTCTTTCTTTTTGTTTTGTGCATCATGTTCTGCATCAAAAATAATCTTTTTAGAAAGTTCCTCAGCATTTTTTATTTTACCTTCTGAAATATATTTTCTAATGGCATAGCCTATACCTATGCCAAGTATAGCAAAAATTATCATTAATAAAATCTCTAATCGCAATTTTTAAACACCTCCTATATTTAATTTTCATGTTTCAATTTAATAAATCAAATTATTCATTAGTAAAAAATTATATTTACTTTATTTATTTTATAACTTTTCATAAAATAAGTCAATTTATTATAATATTTAGTTGAATCAAATAGTAATTTCTAATCATTTACAATTTTTTTCATTAACTCTTAAATATAAAAATTTAATACTAAAAATTTTTTAATAATTAAATATATGAATATTTTACCACAAAAATAAGAACAAATTAGACAAACATATGAATAAACTAACGTTTGTTTATAATAGAGAATAAATTTACATTTGCTATCATGCTTATCTAATAATAAACTATTGTTTGAAATATAATTTCAAATATGTTATTATTAACTAAATTATTAGGGGGTTTTTTATGTACGATGACTTAAATCAAAGACAACTTGAAATATTGTTTTATATTAAAAAAGAAATAGAAAGCAAGGGATATCCTCCAACTGTTCGTGAGATCTGTGCAGGAGTTGGGATTAAAAGTACTTCTACAGTGCACTATGCTCTTGAAAAATTAGAAAATAAAAATTATATTCGAAAAGATCCTTCAAAAACTCGTGCTATTGAAATTATTGACCAAAATGACGGCATTTTAAATACTAAAAAGAAAACTATAGATATACCGATTTTAGGAAGAGTTACGGCAGGCATTCCTATTTTGGCTGTTGAAAATTTAGAAGACACAATGCCCTTATCTAGTGACTTTGTTAAAGATAGAGATTTATTTATTCTTAAAGTCCAAGGAGAGAGTATGATTAACATTGGTATATTAAACGGTGATTTTGTCATTATTCAAAAGACAAATTATGCTGAAAATGGTGATCATGTTCTTGCGCTGATTGATGAAGAAGCAACTATTAAAACTTTTTATAATGAAAAAGATGGATTTAGATTACAGCCGGAAAATGATTTTATGGACCCTATTTATGTAAAAGACCTTAAGATATTAGGTAAGATTGTAGGTTTGTATAGAATCTATTAAAAAATAAGTGGTATTGTCAAGAAGACAATGTCACTTATTTTTATTTTCATTTAAAATATTCATTTTTATTTGTCTATAAAAAATAAGTCGAATTTTTTTTAATTATTTCAGTTATACAATAAGGTTTTAATTATATGTTAATTAAATTTTCGCTATTTAATTTATTCAATATATTCATTAGAGCAATTTTCCCATGATAATAAGTTAAACCGCCTTGAAAATAAACATAATATGGATAACGCATTGGCCCATCAGCTGAAAGTTCTATTGAAGAACCTTCAATAAATCCTCCGGCAGCCATGATTACCTTATCATTATATCCGGGCATATTCCAAGGAAGTGGTGTAAAAATGCTATCAACAGGTGAAGAAAATTGTATGAATTTACAAAATTCTTCTAATATTTTAGGATTGTTTAACTTTATAGCTGTAATAATATCACTTCTTTTATCAGTAGAAGCTGGCACTACGAAAAATCCAAGTTTTTCAAAACACTTTGAAAAAAGAAGAGCTGTTTTTAATGCATCTTCCACTATTTTTGGAGATATAAATAATCCTTCTAAGATTTGACGAGTCATTCCAAAAGTTAAACCGCAATTTTTCCCTATTCCCGGTGCTGTTAATAATGATGCTGCTGAATCAATTATATCTTTTTTCCCAACCAAATAGCCCCCCGAATATGCAAGTCCTCCACCCGGATTTTTAATTAAAGAACCTGCCATTATATCTATATCAAGGTTTGAAGGTTCTAAAGTATTTGTAAATTCTCCATAGCAGTTATCTACAAAGATGTAAATGTCTTTTTTTAAAGATCTTATTTTTTTAACAGCCGCGTTAATTTCTTCAATTGTAAATGCCCTTCTGTCGCTATAACCTGTTGAACGTTGTATCATTACTAACTTTGTTTTATTATTTATATAATCTTGAAAAGATTCTACTTGCATTTTCCCATTATTGAGAGGAACTTCTGAATATTCTACTCCCATATTAATTAAGGATCTTTTATTATTACCGGCAGTACCAATTACCTTTAGCAATGTATCATAAGGGGTGCCTGATAGAGATAATAAATGGTCTCCATTTGAAACGATTGACGAAATTGCAAGTGTAATAGCATGGGTGCCGTTTACAATATTAGGCCTAACTAAGGCATCTTCAGTTTCAAAAACTCTCCTATAAATTTCTTCTACTTTATCTCTGCCAATATCCCCATATCCATAACCTGTAGTCCAATTGAAATCAGTAGATTGCAATTTTGCTTCTTGCATTGCTTTTAAAATTTTTACCTGATTATACATGGCAATTTCTGAAAACTCATTATATCTTTCATTTATTTCATTTTCACAAAAGTTTACAAAGTCAATAATTTTTTCGTCTATATTATATACATTTTTTAGAATATCATAATATTTTTTCACACTTTTCTCCTATATATTTTATAATTAAATCTAAGCATTTGGGGTCTTGTCTATCAAACCATTTAATTCTATCATCGCGTTTAAACCATGTAATTTGTCTTTTTGCATAGTGACGTGAATGTTTTTTTATTTCATCAATCATCGTATAATAATCAATTTTTTTATTTAGGTATTCGACAACCTCCTTATAACCGATAGCATTAAGTGATTGTGAATTTTTATCTAAACCCATGTTAATTAAGTTTTGAACTTCATCTACTAAACCTTTTGAAATCATTTGGTCGACTCTGTTATTAATTCTTGTATATAAATCTTCTCGATTCATATATAATCCTAAAAAAATTAGGTCATATTGGTCATTTTTTTCTCTAAAATTATTTGCCTTATTACCGTTAAATTTATTTATTTCTAAGGCTCTTATTATTCTATTTCTATTATTTTTATCAATATTTAAAGCTGAAGTTTTATCCAGCTCATAAAGTTTATTAAAAATATATTCGGTACCCTTTTCATCAGCAAGCTTGTTTAATCTTTGCCTAAATACCTTATCAGCAGATACATTGCTAAAATTCAAATTATAAACTAAAGAATTGATATAGAGCCCTGTACCCCCAATAACTAAGGGTAAAATATTTTTATTATTAAGTTCTGTAATGATTTTTTTTGCCTTTTCTTGAAAGGTTGCTACAGAATAATTTTCCCAAGGTTCAACCTCATCAATCATATAATGTTTAATTTCTGTATTTTTTATTGAAATTTTATCTGTTCCAATATCACACATTTTATAAATTTGCATGGAGTCTGCAGAAATTATTTGGCAATTATAAGTCTTAGCTACTTTTAATGAGATTTCAGTTTTCCCTATACCGGTTGGTCCAGTTAGTATTATTAATTTTTCCATATTATTCCCTTAAAAACAATTTTGCTATTGTTGATTTTTTTATATCAATAATTGTTGGTCTTCCATGGGGACAGGTATAAGGATTTTCGCAATGTATTAAATCTTCAATCAAACTTTTCAATTCTATAGTAGACAATACATCTCCTGCCTTAACAGCCATTAAGCATGCTTTTTTCATAACTTTCCACATATCTGCTTCGTAATTTGAAGATATATTATCATCAAGGGAATCAATTATGACCCTAATAAAGTTAGTATAAGTTGGCATACCGAATACTAAGGGAACTTCTCTTAATATAATGGAATTTTCGCCAAAAGAGTCCATTAAAAAACCAAGATTATTGAACAGTTCCATATTGTTCTCAACTTTCATGTATTCACTAGAATTTAATTCGATTATCTCAGGCTTTGCTAAAATTTGTGAGTCTATCTTCCTATTTAAATACTGCTTTTTTAATTTTTCGTACATTACTCTTTCGTGGGCCGCGTGTTGATCTACTAAGTAAATCAATTCTTTAACTTTATTTTCGAGTATAATAAATGTATTAAATAGGACACCGACTATTCTAGTATTTAATAAATTATTATCTATAACTTCTTCATTGAATAAAAAGGAATTTTCAGTAACTTCAATTTCTTTTTTTACTGAATCATCATCCTCATAATCAATAGAGCTTTCAGAAATATTTGACAAATTGTTAATAATTTTTTCAGCATCATATAAAGTTTCAGAATTATAATTATTGATTCCTGTTCCTAAACTAGCTTTAGGCTCACTAACATTTTTTATATTTAAAATATCT
>CABTZF010000003.1 GCA_902489255.1 uncultured Peptoniphilus sp.
CCTACTCCCTTAGCAGGGGAGCCTCTTCAGCCTCTTGAGTATTTCTCCAAGAAAATAGAATCAAGTTGGCTACCTTTAATATTTTACTAGACCAATCTTGAAATGTCAATAAATATTTACAAAAATAATATGTAAAATTCATAAATGATTCTTTTAGCATTATACTTGATTAGAATAATAATTTCAAGGTAATTTAGAAACTGTTAATTTGATGTTGACAATATTTTTTAAAGTGTTACCATAGTTATGGAAGTGAATATATAATTTATAATTTTTCAGGGCGGGGCGAAATTCCCCACCGGTGGTAAAGTCCACGAGCCTTCGGGTTGAATTGGTGAAATTCCAATACCGACAGTATAGTCTGGATGAGAGAAAAATTATGTACTTTTTGTGCAAAATATTTTTTGAAGTTAAGCCCTATGTGGGCTTATTTTTTTTGAGGTGTAATTATGCTTGAATTTTATGATTATAATTTTTATATGACTGAGGTTTTGAAACTGGCTGAGAGAGGAAAGCCCTATACATTAACAAATCCTTTAGTTGGTGCTCTTATAGTTAAGGATGACATAATAATAGGCAAGGGCTATCATAAAAAGTATGGAGATTTACATGCAGAAATTAATGCAATAAAAGATGCTGAGGAAAAGGGAGAATCCGTAGAGGGCTCAACCCTTTATGTAAATTTAGAACCTTGCTGTCACTATGGTAAGCAAGGACCATGCACTCAGGTAATTATTGATAAAAAGATAAAAAAAGTTGTTATTGCAAATGTAGATCCGAATCCGAAAGTTTCGGGAAAGGGAATTAGGATATTAGAAGATGCCGGCATAGAAGTTGTGGAAGGGATAATGGAAGAAGAAGGATTAAAATTAAACGAGGATTTTTTTCATTATATAAAGACCAATAAACCTTTTGTAACATTAAAATCCGCTATGACTCTTGACGGAAAAATTTCCAGTATTACAGGAGATAGCAAATGGATTTCAAGTGATGTTTCAAGGACCTATACCCATAGGCTAAGAGCTGAAAATAATGCAATTATGGTTGGAATCGGAACAGTTCTTGCAGATGACCCTTTATTAAATGTTAGACTTGAGGGAGATTTTGTAAATCCTATAAAAATTATTTTGGATTCAAAATTAAGGATTCCTATTGGTGCAAAACTTTTTTCTTCATCACAAGCCCTAACAATAATTGCCCATTCTAAAGATTATGATGTAAAGAAATATAAAATCTTAAAAGAAAAGAAAAATGTTGAACTTATTAGCCTTAATTATAAAGATGGCTTTCTTGATCTTGAAGAATTAATGGAAAAGTTAAGGGATTTTAATATTTGTTCAATTCTTCTTGAAGGTGGAGGAAATCTTAATTTCTCAATGTTAAAGGGAAAATTGGTAGATAAGGTATTATTTTTTATTGCTCCAAAGTTTATTGGCGGGAAGGCTCTCAGTCCGGTTTCAGGGCAAGGAATTAAAAATATGAAGGATGCAATAAAACTAAGAGATTTACAAGTAGAAAAAATGGGACCTGATGTTTTTGTTAGTGGATATATTGAAAAGGAGGATTAGAAATTTTTACGGGTATTGTAGAAGAGGTTGGAAAAGTTAATTCAATTTCTAAAGATAAAAATCTTTATAAAATAAATATAGGAGCGAAGCTTGTTTTACAAGGTACAAAAATTGGCGACTCCATAGCTACAAACGGGGTTTGCCTCACAGTTACTGAAATTGGAGAAGATTATTTTGTTGCAGACATTATGAAAGAGTCATTAAATGTAACAAATTTTAAAAATATAAAATCAGGAGATTCAGTAAACTTGGAAAGGGCAATGACCATAGATAAAAGACTTGATGGGCATATTGTTCAAGGTCATGTTGATTCTGTCGGTAAAATTTTAGAAATAATAAATTCGAATAATTTTGTTGAGTATAAAATTGAGCTTGATAAGAATACTTTAAAAGAAATTGTCTACAAGGGATCAATAGCCCTTGACGGTATAAGCCTTACGGTTTCAGATGTTAGAGATAATTATTTTAAGGTTTCAATAATACCGACAACAATAAAAAACACAAATCTTTCAACTAAAAACGTTGGAGCTTTTGTAAATGTTGAAACTGATATTATAGGTAAGTATGTTTATAAATATTTAAACCGGGATAAAAACGATTCAAAAATAGATATGGATTTTTTAATAAAAAACGGTTTTTAAAAAGGAGGATAAATGAAAATCAACAGTATTGAAGAAGTTACAGATGCCTTAAAAAAAGGTGAAATAATAATTGTAACGGATAATCCCAAAAGAGAAAACGAAGGCGATATGATATGTGCGGCAGAATTTGCTACAGGTGAAAATATAAATACTATGGCGACTCTTGCCAAGGGTCTTATCTGTATGCCGATGAGTGATAAAATAGCAAAAAGACTTGATTTGAAACAAATGGTTACAGAAAATACCGACAATCATTCAACAGCTTTTACTGTTTCTATAGACCACGTAGATACAACAACTGGAATTTCTGCTTATGAAAGGTCTGTAACAGCACAAAAAATAATAGATGAAAATTCAAAAGCACAAGATTTTAGACGTCCCGGTCATATGTTTCCCCTAGTAGCAAGGACAGGAGGAGTTTTTGTTAGGGGAGGACACACCGAAGCTACAGTTGATTTACTTAGGATAGCAGGTCTAAAAGAATGTGGACTTTGTTGTGAAATTATGGCTGATGACGGACACATGATGAGGGGACAGGAAATTTTTGAGCTTGCACAAAAGCTGAATATGAAAATAACTACAGTTGATGAACTGATTTTATATAGAAAAAGGCACGAAAAAATAGTTAAAGATGTGGCACAGGCAAAACTTCCTACAGAATTTGGTAATTTTATTGCCCATGCTTTTGTGAATACAATAAACGGTGAGCATCATATAGCTCTTGTAAAGGGAGAAGTCGGTGACGGTAAAAATCTTTTAACAAGGGTTCATTCTGAATGCTTAACAGGGGATGCTTTTCATTCTGCTCGCTGCGACTGCGGCTTGCAACTTCAATCAGCTATGGCACAAATTGTAAAAGAAGGCAGGGGAATTCTTCTATATATGCGTCAAGAAGGTCGAGGAATCGGGCTTGTAAATAAAATTAAAGCCTATGCCCTTCAAGATAAAGGTATGGATACTGTGCAAGCAAATCTTGCTCTTGGATTTCCGGAAGATGCGAGAGATTATAGTGTTGGAGCTCAAATTTTAAGAGAACTCGGTGCTAAGGAATTAAGACTTTTAACAAATAATCCCGATAAAATTTATAAATTAAAGGAATTTGGCATGGAAATAAAAGAAAGGGTGCCGATAGAAATTAAGTCAACAAAATATGATGAATTTTATTTGCAAACAAAGGCGGAAAAAATGCATCATTTATTGGAAGAATTTACAAAATAATAATCCATAGAAGTGTTAAACTTAGTCAAGTACGGATATTAGAAATAATTATTATAAAAAATATTTGGAGGTAGAAAAATGAAGACTTATAGTGCAAATTTATATTCAGAAGGAAAAAAATACGCAATTATTGTAGGAAGATTTAATGAATTTATTGGTGGCAAACTCCTTTCAGGAGCTATTGACGGGCTTACTCGTCACGGAGTAAAGGAAGATGAAATCCAAGTTATATGGGTACCGGGAGCTTTTGAAATTCCTTTGGCTGCAAAAAAACTTGCAAAAAGCAAAAAGTTTGATGCAGTAATCTGCCTGGGAGCTGTAATCAGAGGAGCAACATCTCACTTTGAATATGTGGCGGGAGAAGTGGCAAAAGGAATTGCCCAAGCAAGTCTTGAAACTGAAATTCCGATTATATTCGGAGTTTTGACAACGGAAAATCTTGAACAAGCCATAGAACGTGCCGGAGTAAAATCAGGAAACAAGGGCTTTGATGCAGCTACAACCGCTATTGAAATGGCTAATTTGATGGGTCAAATATGTTAGAAAATATCAAATCAATTATTTTTGATTTTGACGGTACAATTCACGAAACTACAAAAATTTATACACCTGCGCTTACTTGCGGAATAAAACTTCTAAAAGAAGAAGGATATATTGCTGATCTAGAAGTTAATGATGTCTATGCAGGAAAATTTTTAGGCTACAGCGCAAAAGATGCCTGGAAAATCATTGCACCGGAAGCTCCAAAAGATATAGTTGAAAGAGCAATGAAAATTGTTGGGAGTAAAATGGATGAAAATATGGAAAAAGGAAAGGGTGAACTTTATCCAAAGGCGAGAGAAGTTTTAAAGACATTAAATGATAGAGGATATGACCTTTATCTACTTTCAAACGCAAGAGTCAGGTATCTTGAACTTGCCTGCAAAATTTATGGAATTAAAAATTATTTTAAAAAAATAATTGCTGCGGAAAGTTATAATTTTATTCCTAAAGATTTAATTTTAAAAGATATTATAGATAATATGAAAAAAGAAATAATTGTTGTTGGCGACAGGTTCCACGATATTGATGCTGCAAGAATAAACAATTTAAAGTCGATTTTTGCAAGTTATGGTTATGGCAAGGTGGAAGAGGGAAAAAAGGCAACTTATAACATTTTTAACATTGGAGAATTAATTGAAAATTAATTAGTTAAGGGTTCGTAAATTTACGAACCTTTTTAGTTTTTATTACTCAGATTTAAAATTAACTTAATTATAGAAAATATTTTTAAATTAAACAGAAATTAATATTTTACTCAAAAAAAGTAAGTGGTTTATATTAAATATTTGAAAAATATATATTGACATAAAAGCAGCTGATGGTATAATGAATATAGAAATATATGAACAATTAATCAAGCATTAATATATAAGGAGTACTTTTATGAAAGATACAATAAAAATTAATTCTTTAAAGAAACATAGCTTTTATTTAAAAGGTTTAAATTGCCCTGTATGTGCAAAAAAAATTGAAGATAAAATAAATACAGAAAAATATATAAATTCAACTAATTTCAATTTTTCCAACCAAAAGCTGGAGGTAGAATCTTCAGTTGAAAATAAAGACCTATTAAAAGAAAGAATTCAAAATATTTGTGACAATATAGAAGACGGTGTCATGGTCGAATATGAACACAAAGAAGAAAAAAGTCAGGAGATCCTGGCTTACAAAGGAGTAAATATTAAAAAAGATGTATTAATATTTGCCTTGGAAATTTTATCTCTTATAGCTATACATTTTTTTTCAGATGGTTACTTAAAAATTTCCCTATATGGGTTCTTGTACTTATTTGTTGCCAAGGATGTATTGATTAATGTTTTTTCACCGACAAAAACTCATTCTTTTTTAGATGAAAATTTTCTCATGGTAATTGCTTCAATAGCTGCATTTATAACAGGAGCTTATTCTGAAGCGGTTTCAGTAATGTTATTTTATTCAGTGGGAGAATTTTTGCAGGATTTGGCCGTTGAAAGGTCAAGAGATAACATTGCAAAAGCTTTGGCTTTAAAGCCTTCTTATGCAAATTTAAAAACAAAAGAAGGAATTAAAAAAGTTAGTCCTGAAGATGTAAAAGTTGGAGATATAATAATAATCAGACCCGGAGAAAAAATACCCTTGGACGGGATTATAACAAAGGGGACATCAGAAATTGACACTTCAAATATAAGCGGAGAATCTCTTCCTGAAAGTGTAGAAACCGGTCAGGAAATTCTTTCAGGAGTTGTAAATCTTGACGGACTTTTAGAAATAAAAGTAACTAAAGAATATAAAGAAGGTACAATAGGAAAAATTTTAGATATGGTTGAAAATGCTTCATCTAAAAAAGCGGGAGTTGAAAAATTCATCAGTAGATTTGCCGGCTTTTATACTCCTATAGTAGTTTCCTTTGCAATAATTTTAGCCATTTTTCTCCCTGTTTTTACGGGATTGAAAATAAAGGAATCAATTTATAGGGCTTGCATATTTTTAGTAATATCCTGTCCATGTGCACTTGTAATTTCTGTTCCCTTGGGGATTTTTGCAGGTATCGGTGCAATGTCCAGGAAGGCAATTTTTGTTAAAGGCGGTAATTACCTACAAGGTTTGACAAATGTAAAAACAATAGTTTTTGACAAAACAGGAACTATAACAGAAGGCAAGTTTGAAATTTTCAAAGTTATTGAAATTGCAGCTAAGGAAGAAGAAATTTTACAAATTGCGGCCATAGGTGAACAATTTTCAACCCATCCCATAGCCAAAGCAATAGCTAAGGAAATGAATAATCTTCCTAAGCCGACCAATCTTAATAATATTGACGGCAAGGGGATAACCTTTGATCTTGAAGACAAAAAAATTCTTGTAGGTAATAAAAAGTTACTTGAAAAATATAATATTCAAGACGGTCAAGCTTATAAATTACCCTTGGCTGTTCATGTTTATGTAGTTAGAGATAAAGATCTTTTGGGAATAATTTGTCTTCGTGACAAACTAAAAGATAACATAAGAAAAGATATTTCACTTTTAAAATCTTTAGGCATTACACCGGTTCTGCTTTCTGGAGATAGGGAAGAAGTAGTAAAAGAGGTTTGCGAAAATGTGGGTATAGAAAAATATTACGGCTCTCTTTTGCCTCTTGACAAGGTTAGTAAGATAGAAAAAATCATGGAAGATACAAAAGGTAAAGTGGCTTTTGTAGGTGACGGAACTAATGATGCACCGGTTCTTACACGGGCGGATATTGGTATATCAATGGGGAGCGGTTCAGATATAGCTATTGAATCATCGGATGTGGTTTTATTAAAAGATGAGATATCAAAAGTTGTTGAAGCCATAAAAATCTCGCTGAAAACTAAAAAAATAGTTTATCAAAATATAGCCCTAGCCTTAATATTAAAAATAGTAATTTTATGTCTTGGTGCATTTGGTATGGCTACTATGTTTTTAGCAATATTTGCAGATGTGGGAGTAAGTTTAATATGCATATTAAATTCTTTAAGAGTGATGAAAGCATAAAGGAGAAGGATAACTTCTCTTTTTTTTTGACTAATAATTGAAAATATAATAAAAAATATTTGAAGCTTTTTATAAGACTTATCCTTCATTAAGAAGATTTAAAATTTCCATATAAATTTTTTGAGCCCTTCTTTTAAAGTTTGAGGCAACAGTATTTGCCATATTATGATCAGAAACCTCAATTTTTAAAATCATTACAGGAACATTGCCGTCTTTAATACTCATATTACAATAGCTTGTACCATTTTCTTCACTAATATCAACAGCTATAGAACTATTTTCATTTCTGTATTTTACGAAATCCTCCCGGTTATTTTTCAATTTTTCAATGAATGCCGTAGGAACTTCTTTCTTTAACGCCTCTAAGGTCCTTTCACCTTGGTCTGAAAGATAGTATTTTTTATTATTATCAAATAGAATTAAACCGCTGGTTTCCATTTGCGAGAGACAATCTTTAAAATAAAAATAATTAAATAA
The DNA here is from genome assembly GCA_902489255.1 of uncultured Peptoniphilus sp. Lineage (GTDB taxonomy): Bacteria > Bacillota > Clostridia > Tissierellales > Peptoniphilaceae > Peptoniphilus_A. Next base: position 7,439 of record CABTZF010000003.1, read on the forward strand.
TTCCATATTGAGAACTAAGTAATTTAATTCACTTTCAACAAGACAATGAGCATATGAATTTATTATATATAAAATTATGAGTTTATTTTTAGCCAAGTCATTAGTAATCATCTTTATCACCTTCCCAAGGCTTATTATATATAAAAAATATTGCCCTGACAATAAGAGCGGATGTAATTATTTATTTGTTTTGATATAATATAAAAAGAAAATAGGAATAAATAAAAGTTATTAGCTTTATTTAAAGTATTAATAATTAATAGTCCATAAAAATAAAATTGAAAGTGATATATAATGAAAAAATATAAAAAGAAATATCTGAATGTACTTTCAGTAAATACTTTAATCTTAATCTTAGCCATAGTTTTTTTAACTATAGGATTTAATATACAACAAAAATATGAATTTAAAGGGCAGCTTCTAACTGAAATTTTTATTGTCCTTTTGCCGGCTTTATTTATAGCCAGAACAGGGAATTTTAAAAGAGTTTTAAAACTTAATAAAATATCCATAAAAAATATTCTGCTAACAATTTTAATAGTTATTTTTGCCTATCCCATCATACTTTTATTAAACGGTTTATTTATGTCGCTGTTTTCCAGTATAATGGAATTTACAAATATTAGCCGGCAGATGATAAATTTAGACACATCAATTTATAATTATCTTTTATATTATTGTGTAGTTCCTGCAATTTGTGAAGAATTTTTTTTCAGGGCGACAGTGATGAATGCTTATGAAATATATGGAAGTAAATTTGCCATAATTATGAGCGCCTTAGTCTTTGCTTTATTTCACTTTGACATTCAAAACCTAATGGCTCCCTTTCTTTTAGGCATATTATTTGCTAATGTTCTAAATCTTACAAATTCCATTTATGCGGCAATTATTGCTCATTTTACTAATAATATAATTGCAGTTTTATTTTCAAGATATGTGGGGGATGAATTTTTCAAGTACCTGTGGCAGACAAAAATTGCAAGAGAAATCGGCTCTCTCCAACTATTTATAATTATTATACTAATAGCTTTATCAATAGTAAGTGCAATATTTTTAAGAATGCTTTTTAAGCATTTTAAAAAAGAAAATTTGTCAAAAAATAACAATAAAATAGTATTCAGGGAAATTGAGGGCATGGACTTATTTAATTTTGTTCCCATCCTTGCCCTAATAATTTTATATATTATTTATTATTACATAGTATTCTGAGGAGGAAATATGGATAGCATAAAAGAAGCGGCAAAGCTGATTAAAAATTCAAAAAAGGTAATGGCACTAACAGGCGCGGGAATTTCTACAGATTCAGGAATTCCTGATTTTAGAGGAAAAAACGGATACTATAAAGATATGGATCCGATAAATTCTCTATCAAAAGAAAGACTTCTAAAGGAACCTCAAATCTTTTATAAAGAAGGCTACAAAATATTATTGGACTTGAACGACAAAAAACCGAATCAAGGTCATATAGCCTTGGCAAAAATGGAAGAAGAGGGATTTATAAAGGGAGTAATAACTCAAAACATAGACAATCTTCACCATAAGGCCGGCAGTAAAATTATTTACGAAGTTCATGGAGAAACAAGAGGTATCCATTGCATGACTTGTGGCAGATCATATCCTTTTAAACTCATGCAAGAAAAAGTAGAAGCCGGAGAAATACCGCCCAAATGCACCTGTGGAGGTATTTTAAGACCTAATGTAATAATGTTTGGAGATATGATGCCCGAAGATTTTTCTAATGCTATAGAAGAAATGCAAAACACTCAAACCTTAATAGTTGTCGGCACATCTCTCACAGTTTCACCGGTAAATATGTTGCCTCGGTACGCAGAAAATTTAATAATTATTAATGAAAGCAAAACGCCTTATGATACTTATGCAAAATTTGTATTTCATAAAGATTCATCAGAAGTTTTGACAGAAATCTTAAGGGAATTAGAAGGAAATGATTTATAAAAAATTTGCAGAAGTTTATGACGAATTAATGTATGATTTTCCTTACGAAAAAATTTCAAATTTTATAAATGAGAGGCTTGAGGGTAAGACGCATACTCTCTTAGAAATAGCTTGTGGAACAGGGAACTTTACTAAAATTTTTGCAAAAAAATATGAGGTTAATGCATTTGACATATCGGAAGAAATGCTTGCTATAGCACAAAATAAGGTAAAAAATGTCTTTTTCTTTAAACAGGATATGAAAAAATTCAAGACCCCTAAAACATATGATGCAATTTTGTCCTTATGTGATTCATATAATTATATTCTAAAAGAGGAAGAACTATTTTTATCTTTTGAATGTGTAAAAAGAGCACTAAATCCGGGCGGAATATTTATTTTTGACCTCAACACAAAAGAAAAATTTGAGAGTATGGAAAATATTTATCTTGATGAAAATGAAGACGTATTTTACACTTGGGAAAATTATTTTGACAGGGGAAAAGAGATTAATCATTATTGTGTTAATTTTTTTATTAAAGGGGAAAAAGATACCTACAAAAGATTTTATGAAGAGCATTTAGAAAGGGCATATAGGAGCGATGAAATTATTAAGCTGCTGAAAGAGGCAGGTTTTAACCGGATAGAAGTTTACAAAGATTATGAAAACATTAATGAAATTGAAGGAGCTAAAAGATTAGTCTTTGTTGCTTATAAAGAACAGTAAAGCTATTTTATTTTCTTAAATTTCATGACTTTAGTATGTAGTCTGAAAAATATAAAAAATATAAATATATTGTAAAAAACTTGAAAAAAATTATTTGAGATGTTATACTTAATAAGTCATGGCGACATAGCCAAGTGGTAAGGCACGGGTCTGCAACACCCTTACCGCCGGTTCAAATCCGGCTGTCGCCTCCATGTCTTTAATTTGCACCTATTATACTTTACGAGGAATGTTTTGAAATATAAACCCTTAAGATAATAGGTGCTTTTTAATTATCTCCAACTATACTTAGAATATTTTCTATATTAGGTCTTTTTTTTTAATTTTATATAGTTACTTAGCTATAACAGTTCATATACTATTACATTTTCATTTAATATATCTTTGAGTAAATAATTTTTTTTGATTTCAGATATAGGAGAAGTTGATTAAAAAGATGAAATTTATTGCATAAAAAAATTTTTTAAAGAGCTATAACAATTCAGTTCACTTCAAAAATCCTATTATAAAAATCTTAAAATCACTTTAAAAATAATTAAAAGAAAGATTATAATTCTATATTTAATAACGATACTTTTTATGTCTTAATATGTACTATGGTCATTGGTAAATTACCATTAGCATAAAGTAAGGGTAGATTTTTTTAAACTCATAATTTTATAAAAAAAATATCTGTCGGAAATTTTGACCTCCAACAGATATTAAGAGTTTGACTTAAAAGATCTTATCTTGTTTTTTTCAATATATTAATTAATTTAATCATCAAAGTTCCAAAAACAGCACTTGCACAAGCTGTTGGGAAGACAACAGCTATAAGCATAGGAATTAGCCCCCCTTGAAATATTTGTATTACTTCTTGCAAGCCCAAAAGTTTTCCCATTATTATACAAACTGTTAAAAATATGGAACCGGAAAACATGGTTGCTACGAAAAATAAGATGCCATATTGATATAACTTAACTTCGCCTTTTCTTTGCATAGTTCTTAGTAAAATTCCAAAAAATACAGTAGTTAAAGCCTTATCAACTAAATTTGGAATTTGACCGGCAGGAAAGCCTGTTGTCATTGCAGTCATTATACCTGCTACAGCTCCAATTACTGCCATTTCTTTATTGGTATTTGTTAAAGTAAGGGAAACAAACATACATACCAGCATAAAATCCGGTTTAATTCCTGCAGACGGAATAATTGTGTGTAAAACTGTTCCCAAAGCCATAAGAATTGCACTTGTTACCAATACTCTTGTTGTTGAATTATTTTCTCTTGTCATCATAATTTTCTCCTATCATTAAATAAATTTAGTAAAAAATTGATTTAAGATTTGTGGAAGCTAATAAAAAAACCATTTACCCCTAAACAAAGGAGCAAATGGAAAATTCACGGTGCCATCCTATTTCTATAAAAATATAGATCTCTTTCAGATACTTACATATCCTATCTCTATAACGGGAGAAAACCGTCTTGGCTACTATAATTCGCCTTGCACTCATAGACCCATTCACAAAAAGCTTCATAACAATTCTCACCAACCATTGTCTCTCTAAAAATCAACTTAAAGCTACTACTTTCTAATCAACATTTTTACTTGTTTATATTTTACTCTATATTTAAAAAAAGTCAAGAAAAATTTAAAAATTTTTTAGTGGATTCATTTTAGATATCTTTCTGGCAATTATATTTTTTTGTTTTTATAAGTTATTAATTTATAATCACTTTTAAATGAAATTAGCAAATTAAAATTTTTCCATAATTTATTATTCTTTTAGAATTATTACAATTAGAAAATTAATTAGTTTTTGGTCATAAAATTGACTTTTACGCGTAAAATCTTTATAATTATTTATAATTTAGATAGTTACTCCTAGGTGGAGTTTTTTATATGAGGTGTCAAATGAAAAGATTAGGATTGCATGAAATTAGAAAAGAATTCCTTAGTTTTTTTGAAAAGAAAGGTCATAAAGTTTTACCAAGCTTTTCACTAATTCCAAAGAATGATAAATCACTTTTATTAATAGGAGCAGGAATGGCTCCGATGAAGAAATTTTTTACGGGGGAAGCGACTCCTCCTGCCAAACGTGTCACTACTTGCCAAAAATGTATAAGAACCGGCGATATTGATAATGTGGGTAAGACTGATAGGCATGCTACATTTTTTGAAATGCTCGGGAATTTTTCTTTTGGAGATTATTTCAAAAAGGAAGCCATACCTTGGGCTTATGAATTTTTAACTGAAAATTTAGAAATTGATAAGGATGACCTATGGGTTACTATTTATTATAATGATGACGAAGCTTTTAATATTTGGAAAAATGATATAGGAATTGCCGAAGAAAGAATTATAAGATTGGGCAAGGAAGATAATTTTTGGGAGTTGGAAGTCGGCCCTTCAGGTCCATGTACTGAAATATATGTAGATAGGGGACTTTCTTACGGTTCAGAAGATGAAAGGCCCGGTGGAGAAGGTGACAGATTTATAGAAGTTTGGAATCTTGTTTTCACTCAATTTGACAAAGATGAAAGAGGAAATTATACTCCACTTTCTCATCCTAATATTGATACCGGTATGGGTCTTGAAAGAATTGCAACAGTTTTGCAAGGGACCAATAACATTTTTGAAGTTGATGCAATTACAGAAATAATAAAAGAAATAGAAAAAATCTCAGCTTATAAATATGGAACCGATAAAAAATTAGATGCCTCAACAAGAGTTATAACAGACCATATCAGAGCAATTACTTTTTTAGTTGGGGATACAGTTCGCCCATCTAATGAAGGAAGAGGATATGTTTTACGTCGTTTGATTAGACGCGCGGCTCGTCATGGAAGATTATTGGGAATAAAAAAAGCTTTTCTATATGAACTTTGTGACTTTATCATTAAATCTTGGGGACCTTTCTATAAAGAACTTAGTGAAAACAGTCAAAAGATTAAAGAAGTTATCATCGGAGAAGAAGAAAAGTTCCAAGCAACTATTGAAGCCGGAATGGATATTTTGGATTCCTTAATTGAAAAACTTGAAGCTAATAATGAAAAAACCTTAAGTGGAAAAGATGCTTTTAAATTATATGACACCTACGGATTTCCACCTGATTTAACCGGAGAAATTTTGGCTGAAAAAGGTTATAAAATTGATATGGACGGTTTTAATGAATATATGGACAGGCAAAGAGAAAGAGCAAGAAATGCTCGTGTGGATTCTAATATTGGCTGGAATTCTCACACTGACGAAAGTGTTTTTGAAGGGTTGAAAAATGAATTTGTCGGCTATGACCAAAATGAATGTCAGGCAAATATAATTGGTATATATAAAAATTATAGGGAAGTGGCCGGTGCAGATTTAGATGAAAAAGTCTTTGTAGTATTAGACAAAACTCCTTTTTATGGTGAATCAGGCGGTCAAGTCGGAGATACCGGTTATATTATAGGAGATAAATTCAAATTAAAAGTGCTTGATACTAAAAAAACAAGGGAAGGCTTACATCTTCATATTGTAGAAGTCCAAGAAGGAAAGCTTGTTAAGGATTCTGTTTTTGCAAAAATTGACATCAAGAGAAGAAACAATATTAGAAGAAATCACTCCGTAACTCATCTTCTACACAAGGCATTAAAAGAAGTTTTAGGGGAACATGTAAATCAAGCTGGTTCATTAGTTGAAGCTGAAAGAATGAGATTTGATTTTACCCACTATGAAGCAATATCTCAAGAAGACTTAAAGAAAATTGAAAATAAGGTAAATGAAAAAATATTTGAAGCCTTAACGGTTACTACAACACTTACAAATCCTTCTCATGCGGCAGAACTTGGAGCAATAGGTTTATTTGAAGAAAAATATGGAGATATAGTAAGAGTCCTTTCAATGGGCGATTATTCAATAGAATTATGTGGAGGCACTCATGTAAGTAATACTTCTGAGATATCTATGTTTAAAATTTTATCTGAAAGCGGAGTATCAAGTGGAGTAAGAAGAATAGAAGGTCTTACAGGTCCGGCTGTTTATAAAATGCTTAATAATACTTTGGATTTAAGAGATGAAGTTGCAAGAGAATTAAAGGCAAATAAAAATGACATTATAACAAAACTATCTGCAAACATTGATGAAGTGAAGAAATTAAACAAAGAAATTGAGGACTTGAGGCATAGGTCTGAAAAAGACGAACTGTCAAAAATTTTAGACCAAGTTAAGGAAAAGGGAGAAATAAAGTATTTATCCTATAAATTTAAAGATAAAGATATTAATGCTCTTAGAGATATGGCTGATATGGTTAGAAATAAATTAGATTCTATAGTAGTTTTATTTGCTAATGAAAATGATGGAAAGTTAAACTTTGTCTGCGCTTTGTCAAAAGATTTAGTAAGTAAAAACTATTCTGCCGGAAAGATAATAAAAGAAGTTGCTAAAATTGCCGGAGGCGGCGGAGGAGGAAGGGCCGATATGGCTACTGCCGGAGGAAAAGATTTAACAAAAGTTGATGAGGCCCTAAATGCATTGAAATCACTAATATAATATACATTTTATTTTATTTATGGTATAATTTGCTTGGAGGTAGTTATGGATCAAAAAAATAGCAATACTCAAGTATTTGAAAAACAACAACTTGAAAGATCAAGAATTAAGGAAGTTTTGAAGTTAGTGTATAATGCTTTGGAAGAAAAAGGTTATAACCCTGTTGATCAAATTATTGGATATATATTGTCAGGAGATCCTACGTATATTACAAGCCATGACAATGCAAGATCCATAATTCAAGACATAGAACGTGATGAACTTTTACAGGAAATGTTAAAAGTTTATTTAGAAAAAATATGAGATGGAATTTCCATCTCATATTTACATATTTATTATGTACCTATAAGGTTGTGATTTAATGAATAGAGTTTTAGGCTTAGATATTGGAGAGAGGTGGATAGGGGTAGCAATTAGTGACGAAACATTCACTATTGCCACTCCTTTAGTTACCATCGAAAGAACGTCTAATAAAACGGCTTATAACGAAATCAATAAATTATTAGAGAAGTATCAGGTAAAAAAAGTAGTGGTAGGTCTTCCAAAGAATATGAATAATACACTTGGCCCAACAAGTGATATGGTTATTAAATTTGCTGAAAAATTAAAAAATAAATTCAGGTTAGAACTTATTTATGTAGATGAAAGAATGACCACACTCATGGCAACGGATGTATTAAAGGAAGCTTCAGTAAGAAGAGAAAATAGAAAAAAATATGTTGATAAATTAGCAGCTGCTTTTATTTTAAAAACATATATGGACTCTGTCTTTAGGGGGTAACAATGGAAAAGACAATATTTTATGATGAAAATGGTAGGGCTTGTGAATTTATTATAGATGCTAAATTTTCTATAGAAAATACTGACTATGTTGCTATGCATCCCGCTGAAGATGAAGAATCATATACCTACATTTTAAAAGTTGTAACTGAAAAAAATGGTGAAGAAGCTCTTAAGGGAATAGATGATGATGAGTTGGAAGAAGCGTCAAAAGCTTATGAAGAGCTACTAAATGAAAAATTACAATAGGTGATGTTATGGAAGTGAATATTATAAAAGTTAAAGATATTTTAAAGGCAAGTGGATATAAGTATACATGGCAAAGAGATAAAGTTTTCACGGTTTTTGCTGATCATGTAAAAGATCATCTGACAACTGAAGAAGTGTATAATATAATTTCAAAAGATTATCCGGAAATAGGAATTGCAACTGTATACAGGACCCTGCAATTATTTCATAAACTTGGCATTTTAGATCAGATTATATTTGAAGATAATATTGTAAGATATGAACTCAGGCTCCCAACCACAGGTCATAGGCATCATCATCTTATTTGCTTAAATTGTGGGAAAATCATTGAAGTAAATGTAGATAAATTAGAAGCAATTGAAGAAGAAATTACAACAAAATACAAATTTAAAATTAAAGACCACTCTCTAAAATTTATAGGTTATTGCGAAGACTGCCAAAAGAAATTAGGAGATGTAGATGAAAAACAGCAATAAGCTAAAAATAATCCCCTTGGGGGGATTACATGAAATAGGGAAGAATATGACCGTAGTAGAATATAGAGATGATATTATTATTATAGATTGCGGTATGACTTTTCCTGAAGATGAAATGCTCGGCATAGATGTAGTTATTCCCGATATAACTTATCTTGTAGAAAACAAAAATAAAATAAGAGGTTTGGTTCTGACCCACGGTCATGAAGATCATATTGGAGCTATACCATACGTTGTAAAAAAACTTGATATGGATATTTATGGAACACCTCTAACAATTGGTTTATTAGAAAATAAATATAAGGAACACAATTTAAGTAAAAGAAGACTAAACGTTGTAAATGCAGGAGATACAGTTAAACTTGGAAAAATGGAAGTAGAATGGATTAGGGTAAATCATTCCATTCCCGATTCAACAGCCTTGGCAATAAAAACTCCGCTCGGTTATGTTTACCATAGTGGAGATTTTAAAATAGATATGACACCAATTTCAGGTAGACCCATAGACCTTGCAAGAATTTCTGAAATCGGTAAAAATGGTGTTATAGCTATGATTGGTGAAAGCACCAATGTTTTGCGTGAAGGATATACAATGAGCGAATCAAAAGTTGGAGAAACCTTTAATCGTTTATTTATGCAACTAATTGGAAATAGAATAATTATTGCAACTTTTGCATCCAATGTTCATAGGGTTCAACAAATTATTAACTCAGCTGAAAAATATGGAAGAAAGGTTGCACTTTCCGGAAGGTCGATGGTAAATGTAACGGTAACTGCCATTAGACTTGGTCAATTACGGGTAAAAAAAGGGACTTTTGTCGATATAAGAGATATAAATAATTATGATGATTCTGAACTGGTTTTAATAACAACAGGGTCTCAAGGGGAGCCTATGAGTGCTTTGGCAAGAATAGCCTATGGAGAACATAGAAGAATAAAACTAACTCAAAATGATGCAGTTATTTTATCTGCCAATCCCATACCCGGAAATGAAATGGATGTATCAAGAGTTATAAATAAACTTTTAGAAAGCGGAGCTGAGGTCATATACGAAACTCTTTCTGAAATCCATGTATCAGGTCACGCTTGTCAGGAAGAATTAAAATTGGTTTTAAATTTAGTAAATCCCAAATATTTTATTCCTGCCCACGGAGAAGTTAGACACCAAATGAAGCACGCTGAAATAGCAGAGCAGTTGGGAATTGATCATGAAAATATATTTATCATGGAAAATGGAAATTGTTTAGAAATAGGTGAAAATGGAGCCGGTTTGGTTGCAGATGTTCCCAGCGGCAATATTTTAGTAGACGGTCTTGGTATTGGGGACGTGGGAAATATAGTCTTGAGGGACAGAAGACATCTCTCAGAAGATGGACTAGTTATAGTTGTTGTTTCTATTTCAGGTAATGGAGAAATTATTTCGGGACCTGATATTATTTCCAGGGGTTTTGTTTATGTTAGAGAATCCGGAGATTTAATTGAAGACTCAAAGAATGTAGTGAAGAAAATTTTAGAAGGTTCAACTAAGAAACAATTAAGAGATTGGACCACCCTTAAGTCGGAAATAAGAGAAGGCTTAAAATCTTTTATTTTCCAAACTACCAAGAGAAATCCAATGATATTACCAATAATTATGGAAGTTTAAGGGAATCAGTTGATTCCCTTTTTTCAGGCAAATCTAAATTTACTATTATTAACAAATATAAAGTTAAAGTTTAATTTTTAATCTAATCTAATGTATAATTATTAGCGGTGGTTGTATGACTAATGTAAATTATGACTATATAGAAAATTATATAAGGTCATTAATTATAGAAAAGGACAAAAATTTAAAAAGCTTAAGAAAATATGCTGAAGAAAAACATATTCCAATAGTTGAAGAAGAAACAGAAGCCTTAATTAAATTTTTAATTGCCTTGCAAAGACCTAAGAAAATCCTTGAACTCGGGACTGCTATCGGCTATTCAGCAATTAGTTTTGCCATGGCATCTAAAGCTATAGAAAAAATTGTAACTGTAGAAATTAATGAAGATATGTATAAGCTTGCAAAGAAAAATATTAAAGCTGCGAAATTAGAATCTTTAATAGATATTTATTTGGAGGATGCCTATATTTTTTTAAATAAAACAAGGGATAATTTTGATCTTATATTCATAGATGCAGCAAAAGGTCAATATGAAAATTATTTTTATGAAGCTAAAGACCATTTGAATAAGGACGGAATAATAATTTGTGACAATGTCTTATTTAAAGGAATGATTGCAAATGATGATTTAGTGAAAAAAAGAAAAAATACAATAGTAAGAAGATTAAGAGAATTTTTGGAAAAAATAGAAAAAGATGATAAATTTATTTCATCAATTGTACCTATTGGAGATGGCGTACTTTTAGTTAGGAGAGTAAATGAATAAAATTGAACTTTTAGCACCGGCAGGAGATATAAATAAATTAAAAACAGCCATAGACTATGGAGCTGATGCTGTATATTTGGGAGGAGAAAGCTTCGGTTTAAGAAAGGCATCCAAAAATTTCACACCGGATAAAATAAAAGAAGGGACGGATTATGCCCACAAGAGAGGGAAAAAAATCCATGTAACCTTAAATATAATTCCTCACAATGAAGATATAAAAGGTTTGGAAGAATATGTAAAAGAATTGGAAAAAATTGGAGTTGATGCCCTAATAGTTGCTGATCCCGGTATGTTTATGAAAATAAAAAATTCCTGTAATATTCCAATTCATATATCAACCCAAGGGTCCGTTACAAATTCTTCAACAGTAATGTTCTGGCAAAAACTTGGGGCGGAAAGGGTTGTGCTTGCTAGGGAACTTTCTTTAAATGAAATAAAAGAAATAATTAAAGATTGTGGTGATAAAATAGATATTGAAACCTTTTGCCACGGGGCCATGTGTATGTCCTATTCCGGCAGATGCCTATTGTCAAATTATATGACGGGGCGCGATGCCAATATGGGCGATTGTGCTCAACCTTGTCGCTATAAGTACTATCTTATGGAAGAAAAAAGGCCGGGAGAATATTTCCAAGTAGAAGAGCATGACAAAGGAACCTTTATAATGAATTCAAAAGACCTGTGCATGATTGAACACATACCCGATTTAATTGAGGCAGGGATAAGATCCTTAAAAATAGAAGGTAGGGTTAAGAGTGAATACTATTTGGCAACAGTTGTAAGATCTTATAGGATGGCAATAGATGAATATTATAAAGATCCTGAAAATTATAAATTTGATTCTTATCTTTTAGATGAAATAAAAAAAGTATCTCACAGGGATTTTACTACCGGATTTTTTTATAACAAAGCTAACGAAAGCTCTCAAGTCTATGAAACAAATTCATATATTAGAGGATATGACTTTGTGGGACTTGTTTTAGCCTATGACCGGGATACAAAAATAGCTACAGTAGAAGAAAGATCAAGAATCTTTAAAGGTCAGGAAGTTGAAATATTTGGTCCGGGGCTTAAAGATTTTAAGCTTAAATTAGATTATATGACTGATGAAAAAGGTAAAGAAATTGAAGTGGCAAACCAAGCCAAGCAAATTTTTAAGATAAAATCAAATTTCCCCTTAAAAAAAGGATATCTAATGCGAAGAAAAAATGACGAAGAATAAAACTTATTAATTACATGTAATAAGGATATTTATATATTTTAATTTGGGACTGTCTTTTAAGACTGTCCCTTTTTAAGTGGAAACTTAAACTGTTTTGAAACCTGGACTTTCCTTTAGGACTAACCATTAATATTATATTTTTTAATATTTTTGCTACAGCCTTAAAAATATAATTATCTGTAAAAATGAAGCTCATCATAGGATAATGCAGAAATAAGAAGATGCTATAAGATGGATGTTAAACCTCTAATAAAAATAACAGAATAATGCTTTCGTTAAGATATGTTGCTTAAGTCCTTGGGGCAGAAGTAAAATGGTATGTCAAAGCAAGGTCAGCAAGCTTAAGCAAAGACGGACTAACAGCAACAATCCAAATTGACGGTAACAAAATAGTACTGTCAAAGGGACAAATAATAAAAATGGATGCAAAACCCTAAAAGATCAACGGAAGAATTTTTGTATCATTAGTTAATGTAGCCAATATATTCGGCTTAACTAACGGAAACATAAAAGACGGCATAGCCCAATACATTGAATGGAACCATGAATCAAGAGAAGTAAAAATTTATGTAAAAAGGCAACTACTGAAAATCAAGAAAAGGTCGGAAACTCATCCGGTCTTTTTCTTATGCCTATATAAATATTTGATACTCTATTTTATTTATTAGAAAAAACAACTTAAAATACCAAATGTATGATCCAAATGATTTTGAGATTCAACAAGAAAGAACAAAATTCATAGTAATGGACTTTACATTTTATTAAAGGCCTAATTTCACTGAAAATGATTTCTATGGAATTACTATCTTAGCAAATATTACTTTAAAAATTTAAAAGCACTGGGACTTATTTGAATTTCTTATAATGAAATGAAATTGCCTAAATTATTAAATGTAAAAAATATTTATAGACATGTGATTTATTCAAGTAAATGGCCTTGCCTTTTTATTATTTTACATATACATATTGAAAAATTAGTGCTATAATAAAAACAAGGTTATTATTAAATAGCTATTATTTATTTGTAATAATAAGGGGTGAAGTTTTATGAGTTCAAGGAATCTCACATTTTCTATTGGCGGAGTTCATATGGACGAACACAAAACTTTAACTGAAAAAATTGCAATTGAAAGGATGCCGGATCCGGAAATTGTTTACATACCCATGTCACAGCACATCGGTGCTCCAAATACACCTACTGTGAAAAAGGGCGATAAGGTTAAAGTTGGCCAAGTTGTGGGAAGATCTGATGCTTTTATTTCAGCTGCAGTTCATACCGGCATTTCAGGAGAGGTAATTGGCATTGAAAAAATGTATACAGCTGATGCAAGGTATTGTGATTGTGTTGTAATTAAAAATGACGGTCTTAATGAAGAAGTCGAGGCAAAACCATTTTTAGATTATAGGGACCATCCGGTTGATGATTTGGTACCTTTTATTAAAGAAATGGGCATTGTCGGAATGGGTGGAGCAGGCTTTCCTTTGCATGCAAAATTAAAAGGAGATAATCCTCCACTTGATGAATGTATTATTAATGGGGCTGAATGCGAACCTTTTCTAACTTGCGATCATAGGATTATGCTTGAAAGAACTGAAGAAATTCTTGAAGGTTTGGATATTTTTTCTTTCTATTATAATCAAAAGGCATCTTATATGGCAATAGAAGAAAACAAGCCGGATGCAATTGCAAAAATGGAAGAAGTTATTTCAGGGCATCCAAATTGGAGTCATTTAAAGGTAGTCGGTCTTAAAACCAAGTATCCTCAAGGTGATTCTAAGAGATTATCAGAAGCTGTTTGTGGAAGAATAGTTCCACAAAATGGGGTAACGAATGATGTTGGAGTGTTTCTTACAAATGTAGGAACAACGCTTGCATTTTCAGAAGCAATGATGAAAGGCAAAGCTTCATATGAACGTGTAATTACAGTCAGCGGCTCAGGAATCAAAAATCCTAAGAATTTACTTGTTAAGATAGGTACTCCGGTTGGAGATATTTTGGATTTTTGTGGAGGGCTTACTGATAATTATAAAGAAATCATTTGTGGAGGACCGATGACGGGCAAGTCTGTATTTAATTTAAGTTCTCCTATCACAAAAACCACATCAGGAATTTTAGTTTTCACCGATAAGGAAGAAAGTCAGATTGAACAAAGTCCTTGTATAAGGTGTTCAAGATGTGTAGATCATTGTCCGGCATTGTTGAATCCGACAGATATTAATGCAGCAATTTTACGTGGAAGGCTTGACATATGCGATGAGCTTCATGCAGACCAATGTATGGAATGCGGTATATGTTCATTTGTGTGTCCTGCTAAAAGGCACTTATCAGCTTCTACAAAACTTGCTAAACGTGAAATTAAGATGGCTCAAAGAGCTAAGAAGAAATAGGAGGAACAAATGGAAAATAATATTAAAAAAGATGTGACCGGTTCTGAATATTTCGTTTCACTAGCACCGCATATCAGATCAAATGATACGGTCAAAAAAATAATGTTGGATGTAATAATCGCTTTAGTACCGGCTATGATTGCTTCCATATATTTCTTTGGAATGAGATCATTATTATTAATTTGTACATCAGTTATCGCTTGCGTTTTAACTGAATATTTAAGTCAAAGACTAATGAAAAAACCTATTCAAATTGGAGATTTATCAGCAGTGGTAACGGGAATTTTAATAGCTTTTAATGTTCCTATATCAATGCCTGTTTGGATGATAATTTTTGGAGATGTTTTTGCAATATTAGTTGTAAAAGAATGTTTTGGAGGCATAGGATTTAATTTTATGAATCCCGCACTTGCTGCAAGACTTGTTATGATGGCTTCTTGGACATCACGTATGACAGATTATGTAAGCCCTCAAATGATTAAAGAGGGGATAACTTCTCTTAGCCAAGTTGATGCGTCAACAGCAGCCACGCCTTTAAAACTTATAGGAACAGGATTTTATGATAAACTACCAAAATTATTTGATATGGCTATAGGTAATGTTGGCGGTGTTATAGGAGAAACTTCTGCAATTTTACTTTTATTAGGATTTTTGTATTTACTTATTAGAAAAGTCGTATCCTGGGAAATACCAATTATATATATTGCAGTATGTGCTATTACTTTACCGATACTTGGTATTCCTTTAAATATAGTACCTTATGAAATATTATCAGGTGGATTAATTTTGGGAGCTTGTTTTATGGCAACTGATTATGCAACGAATCCAATTACACGAAAAGGTAGAATTATTTTTGCCATAGGATGTGGATTCTTAACAGCTCTTATTAGAGTTAAGGCTTCACTACCTGAAGGTGTATCTTATGCAATCTGTATTATGAATGTTGTTACACCGGTAATTGATAAATTTACAAGAACAGAAGCTTATGGGGAGGCGAAAAAATGAAAGAACCTGTTAAATTTGGTCTTATTCTTTTATTATTCTGTGCAATTTCAGCCGGGCTTTTGGCTGTAGTAAATGGATTTACAGCACCAATAATTGCACAAGCTGAACTTGAAAAGGCTTTGGAAAGTTATCAGGCTATATTCGGAGATGCTGCAGATAATTTTGAAGAATTGGATGCGGAAAAATTAACTAAAATTAGAGAATCTAATAAGGCTATAGAAAGAATTTTTGTAGCTGAAAAAGATGGAAAAGTTGTCGGCTATGGAATCAATTTTAAGGCTACAGGTTTTGGCGGAGATATGACAAATGCTATGGGTATTTTATTAGATGGAGATAAGATAGCAGGCTTTAGAAATATATCAAACCAAGAAACATCAGGTTTCGGCACGAGAATTACAACTGAAGAATATTATCCTTTGTATGAAGGCAAATCTGCAGCAGGTCCTGTAGAACTTGCAACAGACCCTCAAAAAGAAAGTCAAATTCCTTGGCTTACAGGTGCAACTGTGACATCTAAGGGAGTTTTGGCTGCGGATAATGCTGTAATAGAAGTTTATAACGAATTTTTGAAGTCAGGAAAGTAGGTGGATTAAATGAAATTAAGTAAAGTTTTTAAAGACGCTATGCTGAAGAATAACCCGACATTTATCCAACTTATTGGTCTGTGTTCAGTTCTTGCTATAACAAATAATGTTATTAATTCTGTTTCAATGGGAATAGCAGTAACCTTTGTACTTATTATGAGTAACGGCGTTGTTTCGGCATTAAGAAATGTTATACCTGATAAAATTAGAATTCCTTGTTTTATAGTTGTTATTGCAACTTTCGTTACTTTAGTACAAATGATATTACAAGCTTATGCAACCCCAATTTATTTAGCTCTGGGTATTTTCTTACCACTAATAGTTGTAAATTGTTGTATACTAGGTGAAGCTGAAGGATTTGCCTACAAAAACAAGCTACTTCCTTCATTAGTTGATGGATTGGGTACAGGAGTCGGATATACATTTGCAGTATTAATAATGGGGATTATTCGTGAATTTTTTAGCTATGGGTCATTATTAAATATTCAAATACTACCTAAGGAAATATATCCCGGAATAGGTATATTTGGAACACCTGCCGGAGCTTTTATCCTTTTAGGTTTTGTTATTGCGGCATTTAGATCACTATTAAGTAGGAGGGCAGACTGATGTTAAAAAGTATATTTGTAATATTAGTGTCAACAATTTTAGTTAATAATTATATTTTTGCACAATTTTTAGGAGTTTGTCCATTCTTAGGAGTATCTTCAAAAACTGATACAGCAATGGGTATGGGAATTGCAGTAACATTTGTTGTAGTTTTAGCTTCTGCCTTAACTTGGATAATACAAATTTTTATATTAAATCCATTAGGCATAGCTTACTTACAAACAATAGCATTTATTTTAGTAATCGCATCACTTGTACAGTTTGTAGAAATGTTTATTAAGAAAGCATCACCGGCACTTTATACAGCTATGGGCGTTTATTTACCCCTTATCACAACCAACTGTGTTGTGCTTGGTGTAGCAGTACTTAACATACAAAAAGAATATAATTTAATAGAAACAATATTTAGCGGCTTCGGAGCTTCAGTAGGTTTTACATTAGCCCTACTGTTTATGGCTTGTTTGAGAGAAAAACTTGCCATAGGTAATGTGCCGAAACCTCTGCAAGGCGTGCCAATTGCTCTAGTTAGTGCAGGTCTTATGGCTTTAGCATTTTCAGGTTTTGGCGGACTGGTATAGGAGGAAAAAATGGACTTAAAATCAATTTTATATCCTATATTATTTTTAGGATTGACGGGAACTCTTTTTGGAGTAATATTATCAGTAGCATCTAAGATATTTTATATAAAACAAGATCCCAAGGTGATTGCTGTAAGGAATGCTTTACCGGGAGCAAATTGTGGAGCTTGCGGTTTCCCTGGATGTGATGGTATGGCAAATGCAATTTGTAATGGAAGTGCCCCTGTTAACGGTTGTGTTATAGGTGGCAGTGACACTGCTGCTAAGGTGGCAGAAATCATGGGAGTAAATGCGGGAAATGTAGAAAGAAATGTTGCCTGTGTACTTTGCCAAGGAACTTGCGACCATGCAAAAAATAAATATGATTATCATGACTTAGTAGACTGTAGACTTATTTCAGATTTTCAAAAAGGTCAAAAAGAATGTACATTTGGATGCTGCGGAGGCGGTACTTGTGTGTCCGTATGTGAATTTGATGCAATTCATATGGTAAATGGAGTTGCTGAAGTTGACAAGGAAAAATGTGTAGCCTGTATGAAATGTATTAATATTTGTCCAAAACAAATAATTAAGTTAAGACCCTATAAATCTAAAACAGTTGTTAAGTGTATGTCTAATGATCTTGGAAAAGTTGTTAGAAATAATTGCAGCATAGGTTGTATTGCATGTAAAATGTGTGAAAAGAACTGTCCTAAAGATGCAATTCATGTTGAAGATAACTTGGCAAGAATTGACTATGAAAAATGTATCAACTGTGGCAAGTGTGTTTCAGTATGTCCTACAGGAGCAATTTTCTGTGAATATCCTGAAAGAGTTGCTAAGATGAAAGAAATTGCTAAAGAAAAGAAGCAAAAAGAACTTGAAGCTAAAAAACTTGCAGCCCAAAAAGCAAAAGCGGAAGCTCAAGCTGAAGTTTCTACAAAAACGGCAACAGCAGTTTTAGATAAAGAAGATAAATAGAATAGTAAGGGCTCTTTGTCAAATAGTGCTGATGATTATTCACCGACACAATTTATTTAGTGAGCTTATAATAAATACTCCCAGTTTATGAATTGGGAGTATTTTTTTGATTTATTCTGTCATTTTTATAATTTTATAAGTAATTAACATAAGAAGGACAATATTTTGAAAAATAATAAAAAAACGGGGATATAATATAATAAATAATAAAAAATAAGGAGATGATTCAATTGGGCTAAGTATTATGATTAATAATTTTAAGAAGGTTAATATTTTTATAAGAAGAGTTGTTATGAAAAAAAGGATTAGTTTTATATTAGTTATCTGTTTGTTAGGATCTATAATGAATACCTTTGCATACTCAAAAGGGGATGTAGAACTTTTAAATGGAAATGGTTATGAAGATAAATTATTAAGAAATAATCGTTATTACTATACTGTAAGACACGAAAACGAAGAAAATTACAGGAAGAATATAAGCGAAAGAGAAGCACAAAGCGAGAGATATTATGAAGAAGCCATTAGAGATTTTCTATCATTTACAGCCGGAATTCCTAGTTGGGCACTTGGCGGTGCAGTTGGTGTAGCATTGCATTTTTATCATTCTCCATATGATACAGCAGGTATTTATTATATAACAAAATCTACTTGCAAAAGGATTCGCCATGATAGAAAAACAGGAGAAGAAAGAGTAGTAGCAGTTGGATGTGGGTTTGAAATTTCTCACAATGGCAATATTGAATCTAGAGATTTATGGTGTTAAAAATGAAAGATTATAAAAATTCTAAAAAGATATATTTATATGATTCTTGTATAAGATTTTTTGCAGCTCTATATACTATCCTTGTAGCTTATATAAATGTTAAATATTTTACTTTCAACATGAAGTTTCTTATAATTAGTTATATAATATTGGCGGCTATTGGAATAGGTCTTCATAAATATAATAGAGTACATGGTTATAGTATGTTTATAATATCTATACCTTTCCTCATCCTGCTTTTAATTTTAAGGCTGAAATACAATTTTTTTACAAACTTTTCTGAAAGAAGAATTGAAAATTTGTATAATTTTACAATGGTTTTTTCTTTGGTTCAACTTGCAGGTGTAATTGATAATATATATCATTATTATAAAAAAAATGAAGGCTGAAAAATAAAAAACTTTGCCGAAGACTTTTATCAGCAAAGTTTTTAATTATTATATATTTTAAAATATTATTAAAGTTTAAAATATCCTACTTGCAGATATTTTCCGGCATCTTTTAAATCAATAGTCCATTTGTGGTTTATGCCGATTGTTTTTGCCATTTCTTCAAAGTAGAACAATATTATTCCCATATCTATTAATGAAGCTTTGTCTTCTCCATCTTTTTTTACCATATAGGCATAAACAGATTCATCCTTTATCATAAATCTCCAGGGTTGGAAATTTTTATGGCTCGGTGCATATCTTATTGATGAAAATATATCAAAAAGACCTCTTTGTTCCAAAAATTCTCCGGAAATAGGATCTTCTAAATTATCTTTAAAAACAATTTCATCGACGCTAAGCCTTTCTTGAGTCACAGCCAAGTCAAATAATTTTTTCTTTTTGCCATAGCCTATAGCAATTAAATAATCTATATTTTGTCCATTTTCACCAAATATAGATTTTTTTGTTTCACCATCAACAGAAGCAACGGTAATCCAACAAGTGTCCAAGTCCATATTAACAATTTCTGTATTTAACTTTTCCAGCATATAACCGCTTTTTAGAATATTAAGGTCTGTATTTTTTGCTATTTCAAGACCTATGTAGTGGGGGGCTTCAATCATAACTCCGCTATATCCGGCCTTGCCATTTAAACCCTTATATATTATGCTACCGTTTTCAAAAAGATAAAACTTAGCCATTGAATCTAAATCATCAATTACCTTCATTGATTCTTTTATCTTACCAAGTAAATCACCGGATATATTTTTGCTTTTAAAGTCCCTAACTGATTTTCTTTTTTGTAAGAAATTTGTCATTAACATATTATCACTCCCATTATCTTTATTATAATACACTTTTAATAAAAAAAATAGTTTTAAAAAACTAAAAAAATAGTATAAACTAATTGTGGAGGGAAATTTTGAAACTTACAGAAAAACAAAAGCTTGCAACAGAGCATTTTAAGGGCCCGGGACTTGTTCTGGCAGTTCCGGGTGCAGGCAAGACCACTATGATTTTATACAGGATATTAAAATTAATTGATAGGGGAGTTGACCCGAAAAGAATATTAACAATTACTTTTTCAAAGGCAGCTACTATTAATATGACTAAAAGATTTTCCTCACTTTATAATAAGAAAGGTACGAATTTTTTTACAATTCATGCCTTTTGTTATAGGATTTTGCTGGACTATGCAAGGCTAAGAGGTAAAAATTACAACTTGATTGAAGATAGCAAGGGCTCTAAAATGAAGATACTTAGACAAATTTATCTATCAGTCAATAAGATATATCCTACAGATGAGATTTTAGACCTTGCTTTTAATGAAATTTCTGCTTGTAAAAATTTACTGTTAAACCCCTCTACCTATGAAAATAATAAGTTTTGTCAAACTTTAAATTTTGAAAAAATCTATAGGTTATATGAAAGCTATAAGGAAAGCAAACATTTAATAGATTTTGACGATATGCTCACTTTAACCTATAAACTTTTAAAAGAAGATAATTATTTTAGGGAAAAATACCGGGCATATTTTGATTTTATACAAGTTGACGAGGGTCAGGACACATCTTATGTACAATTTTTAATTTTAAAACTTCTTACCAAGCCTAAAAATAATATCTTTATTGTTGCGGATGATGATCAATGTATTTATGGCTTTAGGGGCGCCAGTCCGGATGAATTATTAAACCTAAAAACTTATTATAAAGATTTGAAAATTTACTATATGAATGAAAATTTTAGATCAAGTAAAAATATTGTTAATATTTCAAATATATTTATTGGACAAAATGAAAACAGGTTTAAAAAGACAATTATAACTAATAATTCTTGGAATACTCCTGTTTCTCTTATAAAAGTTAAAGATGCTAAAGACCAATATGACTTTATATTAAAAAAATTGCATAATTTAACCGGCACAAGTGCAATTCTTTATAGGAATAATTTATCAGCGGTGGGATTAGTAGAATATCTTGAAAGAAATAATATAGATTTTAATATTAAAGATACTAGGAATAAATTTTTTACTCACTTTATTATTAAAGATATTTTAGATATAATGAATTTTTCTAAGGATCTGTCAAATATTAGCCTATATGAGAAGTTTTATTATAAACTTGAGGGCTATATTTCCAAAAGCCATATTGCTTATATAAAAACAAAACCAACAAGTAATATTTTTAAAGTTCTGATGAACTATCCGGGTTTATCAGATTATTATTTGAAAAATATTTCAAAACTTGCCGGTGATTTTAAAAGCTTAAAAGCTAAAAATATGTATGGAGGAATTGATTTTATAGAAAATCAGATGGGGTATTTTAATTATTTAGAAGAAAATGCAAAGAGATTGGGAGAAAGTATTAATGCCCTGGCAGAATATATTTTTTATATAAAATTAATAGCCGGAAATACTCAAACAATGGAAGAATTTACAGGGAGATTAAAGCATTTGGAATTTTTGTTAAGAAAGCCCAAGGATTCAAAGGCTAACTTATCCTTATCAACTATTCACTCAGCCAAGGGCTTGGAATATGATAATGTATTTTTAATAGACTTAATTGAAGGCAATATTCCTTCTTCTGTTGCTATAGACCAATTAACGGAATCAAAAGATTTTCTTGAAGAAGAGAGGAGATTATTTTATGTAGCTATGACCAGAGCCAAAGATAACTTATTTTTACTATATCCATCCTCCAGGAACAAGGTTAAGAATGAAATGTCAAGATTTTTAACGGATTTAACAAATTATAATGCATAGGAGTAGTTTATGGACGATATTTTAGAACAAATTAGAATAATTTTGGATGGGGAAGATAAAATATTGGCAAACAATTTGTTTGAAGAATTTCATGCAGTTGATATAGCCATTAATCTAAAAGCCTTATCAGATGAAGAATTAAATGCCTTTGTAAAACTTTTAAACGATGAAAATTTGGGGAAAATATTTGAAAATGCAGACGAGGAATTGGATATAAAGCTTGCTGAATTTTTTAACAATTTTAAGCTGTTAGAAATTTTTTCCAATATGGAAGCCTCTGATGTTGCAGATGTTTTGGGGCTTTTGCCAACGGTAAGACGAAAAGATATTTTAAAAATAATGAAGGCATCAGACTCTAATATTTTGAAGATGATACTATCTTTTGATGAAGATACAGCCGGTGGGATAATGAGCACCAATTTTATTTCACTAAGGGAAAATCTCACTGCTAAAGATGCCTTAGATAAAATAAAAAGGATATCGCCAAAAACAGAAATTATAGATGAAATTTTTGTAACGGATTATATGCATAGATTAAAGGGCTATGTGACTTTAAGAACCATTTTAACGGCAGAAGATGACGAGATTCTAAAAGATATATATGAAGAAGTTGATTTTTATGTATATGCACGGGATGACCAGGAAATAGCCGCAAATTTGTTCACAAAATATGACCTTACACTTTTACCTGTCTTAAACCAAAACAAGGCAATTCTCGGAGTAATTACATCTGAAGATATAATACCTGTAATAGAAGATGAGTTAAACGAAGATATGTTGGCTATGCATGGGGTTGGAAATGAAGATGTCGGTTCAGGAATTTTTAAATCTATTAAGTCCAGAATGCCCTGGCTGATAATAAATCTATTAACAGCTTTTTTGGCATCATCAGTTGTTAAAAACTTTGAATCCACAATTTCAAAAGTAGTAGTTTTATCAGCAGCGATGCCGATAATTACAGGAATGGGCGGAAATTCAGGAAGTCAAACTCTTTCAATAGTTTTAACATCCCTTGCAAGAGGGGAGATTAGCTTGGAAAAAGATTTCAAATTAGTAGTAAAAGAAATTTTGTTGGGAATATTGCAAGGAGCGGTGATTGGAATAATTACAGCTGCAATCTTTATGATGTGGAACAAAAATTTATATATGGCACTGATTTTATTTTTATCAATGATTGCTAACATGATAATTGCCGGAGTCACAGGATTTTTAATTCCCCTTATTTTGGATAAATTAAAAATTGATCCGGCAGTTGCTTCATCAATATTTTTAACTACTTTTACAGACACTTGCGGATTTTTTATTTTTTTAGGTCTATCAACAGTATTTTTAAAATATTTGCTTTAATTTTTTAAAAATTTTTCAAAGGCAAGTCTTTTGTTCTTGCCTCCCAGATAAACTATTCCTGCATATTCAAAATCCAAAGATTGTAATAGCTTTTGCATTATATTATTGACCTCATGAGTATCAATTTTTAAGACATAGGTGTTTTTTTCTTTTGCAAAAGATTCAATTTTTTTAATTAAAATTTTTGCATAGCCTTTGTTTCTTTGGTTCTTTTTAACACCAAGCCTGTGAATTACAAGGTAGTTAGATTTATATTTCCACCCACCTATAATTTTATCATAATCCTTGTCATAATTTTTTAAAATGGCAGTTGCTACAACATCTCCATTTAGATCTTCCAAGACATATAAAAACTCATTGGTCAGAAGTTCTTTAAAATTATCCAAATTTGGCTTATCAGGTCCTTGCCATTGGTCAATATCCATTTGCTTCAAAAACTTGGACCCGTCGTCATAAATTTCTAAAATACTATCCCTGTCAATTTCCTTTGCCGGTCTAAATATCAGTTGATTCAAAGATATGCTAGTCTTCATTATCACTTGAAGTTTTAAAATACAAGGGCTTTTCAAAGGTATCTCTTGGGATTTTTCCCTTAAAGTACATAATACCTGCATATCTAAATCCACAAGCCCTTAAAATATCCTGCATCTTATAATTATCCCTATGAGTATCTATTCTTAAAACATTTAAGTGCATTTTTTTTGCCAAGTCTTCAATTTTATTAAAAAATTTACGGGCATAGCCCTTATTTCTTTGGTTACCTGCAACTGCAAACCTGTGAATACTTAAATATTTATCTCCATAAATATATTTGCCGTCAATTTTATTATAATCTTCTTCATAAGTAGTTAGAATAGCAGTAGCTACAGGTATTTTGTCATCTAAAACGTATAGAGTTTTGTTGTTAAGCAGTTCCTGCATATTATCAAGATTTGGTTTATAAGAGCCTTGCCACTGATCAACACCCATAGCTTTTAAAGATTTAGATCCGTCATCATAAATTTTTAAGATGGAATCCTTATCATCATAGTCGGCAAGTCTAAGCACAATGTGGTCTAAATTATAACTTATTTTATTTGCAAGGGTGATTTCATCTACTTTGACAGTAGAATCATAAACTAAGATATTAACGCCTATTTCACTTGCAATTTCTAATTCTTCTGCAAATTCATAGTGCCTTTTATAGTTGGGATAGAATTGGTTTGGACCATGCATTTGAATTAGAAAAAGTATATAAGCATCATACCCTTCCTCTTTAGCTTTAATAAGTTCTTTTATATGCTTTAAGCCCCTAAGAGTGGGAGCATCAGGAAAAGAAGCCAAGCCGTTATTTTCTAAAGTCACTCCTTTGACTTCAAGAAAAGCTTTTTTATTTTCTCCCTCTAAGTAAAAATCAAAACGACTTTTGTCGTATTTATATTCTCTTTTGTAATTAATAATGTCAAATCCGAAGTCCAATTTTTTTTCTTTAATAGCCTCTTCAACAACATTATTAGGAGCCATTGAATCGACATTAATCAACATATCGTTTTTTTCAACAGAAATAAGAGTATAGTTAGTCTTCCTGCTGTGTGAAAAATTTTCACACACATAGCACTTGGCACCCTTAATGAAAAGTTCCTTGCACCTGCCGGTGTTAGGAATATAAACTAATACTTCCCGGCTATTAATATTGACTTTTGCTATAAATCTATTTAATCTTTTAATAAAAATTCCTTCACAAATATTATTATATTTCATTAAAGACCTCCTTTCTTACATAATTAGTATATATCAAAACGTAAAATAAAAAAAGATATTTATAAAATTCTAAGGTTATTACTGTAAAAAACATTTCATTTTTTAGTATATATAATATTAATCTAAGTTTTAAAATAAGTTATTACTTGTAATAAAAGACGAAAATATCGAGATTTAGTAATATAAATAAGTAAAATACATAAAATTACAAGGCATTAAAAAAAAGATAATTCAGTATATCTTTAGCTTGTAAACATTAAAAATGGATGATACATTTGATATTATAGTAATTTAAAAATATTTTACAGATGCTTTAAAAATATTATAAAATACATTAAAATTAAATAAAAAGATTATTTATTATTTTTTTCAGCTTAATAAGCAACTTTTGACTATAAAGTTAAAAATATATTAAATTTTATAGGTTAAATTTAATGTATTTTGTTATATGGGGTGAAGTTTTGGATTTAAAAAATATAGGTATACAGGCAATAGGATTTATAGGGACAGCTTTATTTTTTGTATCATTTCAATGTAAAAGCAATAAAAACCTCTTTAGGGTGCAATTTCTATCTTATTTTTGCTATACAATTCACCTTATTTTTTTAGGAGCTTTAACAGGAGGAATAAGTTATGTAGTAAATACCGTAAGATCTCTTTGTTTAGGAAGTGATATAAAATATTTAAAAAGTAAATCTATGGGCTTTATAATTTGTATTTTACAAATTATTGTTTTATTTTTTACTTGGTCGGGGTGGATATCAATTCTTCCTGTGGCTGCAAATATAGCTTCGACAATTGGAGGTTATACTCATAATGCTCGAAAAATAAGAGTTGTAGGGATTTTTATAAATTCTCCCTTATGGATAATTTACAATGTTACAGTTGGATCTTTTCCGGGAATTCTTGACGAAATAGTAAGTGAGCTTTCTATGATAATATCTATAATTCATTATGGTTGGAAAAATCTTGATAATACAGACTCTTACCTATGATTGAATATATTTAAAATGCTATTTAAACTTAATAAAATAAATTATATATAAAAATTTTATGTAAGAAAAAAATAGTTGACCTAAAAGCCAACTATTTTTTAGATTTATTTGTAAATTTATTTCATATCCTTTACTGCATTTTCGATTAATTCATCCTTTACAAGATAGGGAAGAGTTATGACACCTGTTTTTTCATTATTAAATTCAACAGAAACTTCCATAGCATGTTCATTTCTTGCCCAGCTTCTACGTGCAACACCACTCATTACATCCCAAGTTAAAGATAAATCAATAATTTCGTCAACACGTTCAGAACCGTCAAGCACAAGGCCGAATCCGCCGTTAATAGATTTTCCTATACCAACTCCGCCACCATTGTGTAAGGTTACAAGACTCATTCCTCTTGCACAGTTACCTGCAAAACATTGAGTTGCCATATCCGCCATAACATTTGAACCATCTTTAATGTTTGAAGTTTCCCTAAATGGAGAGTCAGTTCCTGAAACATCATGGTGGTCACGACCCATCATTACAGGTCCGATTTTTCCTTCCCTAACAAGTTCATTAAATTTATGAGCAATTGCAACTCTGCCTTTTGCATCTTGGTAAAGAATTCTTGCTTGAGTTCCAACTACTAATTGATTTTTTTCAGCATCTCTAATCCAATTATAATTATCTCTATCTTGGTATCTTCTTTCCGGATCTATGCAGCTCATAGCAGCCTTATCAGTTTCAATTAAGTCTTCATGTTTTCCTGACAGACAAACCCATCTAAAGGGGCCATAGCCATAATCAAATAGGAGCGGTCCCATAATATCTTCAACATAAGATGGCCATATAAATCCGTCTTTATCATCAATACCATTTCTTGAAATTTCTTTAACCCCTGAATCATAGATAGCTTTCATAAATGAGTTACCGTAGTCAAAAAAGTATGTTCCCTTATCAACAAGTTTCTTTATTACATCAAAATGTCTTCTTAATGTTTTGTCTACCAATTCCCTAAATTTTTCAATATCAGTAGCCAGTAGCTTGGTTCTTTCTTCAAAAGAAATACCTACAGGACAATATCCGCCATTATATACATTGTGGCAGGAAGTTTGGTCGGATAACAAGTCTATATGGATATTTTTTTCGCATATATATTCAAGCAAATCTACTATATTTCCATGGTAGGCAATAGATAAAGTTTCTTTATTTTTTTGAGCTTCAAGAGCCATCTTAACTGCTTCTTCAGTTGACTCTGCAAGTTTCATAATCCAACCTTGTTCAAGTCTTGTTTCAATTCTTGATATATCAACTTCTGCAATTATTGAAACAGCTCCGGCTATATCTCCGGCCTTACCTTGAGCGCCGCTCATTCCGCCAAGCCCTGATGATATAAATAATTTGCCTGCAAGGTTATCTTTTTCGCTAAGACCAAGTTTTAATCTTCCGGCATTTAAAATCGTGTTATAAGTACCGTGAACAATTCCTTGCGGTCCAATATACATCCAACCGCCGGCAGTCATTTGACCGTAATTTGCAACTCCCATTTCTTCAGCAATTTCCCAGTCTTCTAAGTTATCATATTCACCAACCATAAGACCGTTTGTAGTTATTACTCTGGGGGCATTTCTTCTTGACTTAAACAAACCTAGAGGATGACCTGATTCCATAACTAAAGTTTCGTCATCATGCATAACTTCAAGATATTTCATAATTAAGTTATATTGCATCCAGTCGTGACAAACTGAGCCCGTTTCGCCATAAGTAACTAATTCATAAGGATAAAGAGCCACTTCAAAGTCAAGATTATTATCGACCATTACTTGGAAAGCTTTTCCTTCAAGGCAGTTTCCTTTGTATTCATCAATCGGTTTACCGTAAATTCTTCCTTCGGGTCTAAACCTATAGCCGTAAATTCTTCCACGAGTTTTTAATTCTTCTAAAAATTCAGGAATAAGTTCTTCATGATATTTTTCCGGTATATATCTAAGAGCATTTCTAAGTGCTATCTTAGTTTGGTCTTTAGTCAATCTAAATCCCCTATCCGGTGCTCGTCTAATACCGGGTTCAAAAGATTTCTTTTCCGGTAAAACATCAAGCCTTACTTGCATTGCATTTTCTAATGTTTGATTATCCATAAAGTTAATCAACCTCCCTTTGCTTTAATTATAAAACAACTAAAATTTTTTGTAAACTTAATTTTAGGGTAATTTTCAACCTAAGATAGTTTAAAAGTTCAATTATTTTGGGTTTGGAATTAAAAATACTAAGGATGAAACAAATATAAAAAGTAGCATTTTGTTCATACTTAATAAAGATAATTTTTATTAACAGATGTACCACTCTTTATCTTATGTTCCTATTTAATTTAAGGAAATAAGAAATTAGATGACTATATTAAGAACCAAAACTTATTTTATATTACGGTCTAAACACAGACTTGATTAAGGCAAAGAGACAAGCGGAATCATAGAAATTAAATAATTAGATAAAAGTGATAGAAAAGTAAAACTTATAGTGGAGATATGCCTTTTTCTAATTAGATATACTTCTTTCTATATCAAAGAAATTGGTAAAAATTAATAATTAATAATAAATAAGATAGCATAAGGCGGGTAATATAAATAATATTAAACAACTTAAAATATATAGCGAGTAATTTTTAAATTATTTAATTTATATGTTGTTAAGAATCTATAAGACCGATATTTCCAATATTTTCCTCATAAACTAAATAAAAAACTCAGATTTTACAGGACATTCTTGACAATAATATTAAGTAAAATTAAAATAAATTTAAGTTTATGGATTTAGGGTAATTAACAAACTAAAGGAGGTTATTATGAAAGCAGATAAAATATTATATAATCTTGAAGAAGTCTTTGCCCCTAAAGATTTGGGAAGACCTTTAAGAGGAAAGGAAATGAACCAAGCACAAATTTTAAAAAATGCTTATATTGCTATAGCTGACGGAAAAATTCTAAAAGTTGGTGAAGGGGAAGGCTATATAAATTTTAAAGGTGCTCAAACAGAGATGGTCAATTTAAAAGGCTATGTGGCAACACCGGGTTTAATAGATGCCCATACTCATCTTGTATATGGAGGAAGTCGTGAAAATGAATTTTCAATGAAATTAAACGGCATGCAATATTTAGATATTTTAGCAGCAGGTGGTGGAATACTTTCAACATTAAAGGCAACAAAAGAAAGCAGTTTTGAAGTTTTATACGAAAAGACAGCTAAACTTCTTGAACAATTTATGATTCACGGAGTGACTGCGGTTGAAGCAAAATCCGGTTATGGGATTGATCTTGAAACTGAAGTAAAAGAACTCAAAGTCATAAAAAAATTAAATGAAGATTTACCGGTTGAGTTAGTTCCAACCTTTATGGCGGCTCATGTAATTGCAGAAAAATACAAGAAAAATCCTGATGAATATGTGGATATTGTAATAAAAATGATGCCAACCATAGTAGAGGAAAATTTGGCTGAATTTTGTGATGTATTTTGTGAAAAAGATGTATTTACAGCAGAACAATCAAAGAAAATACTTCAAGCTGCAAGAGAAAACGGCCTTAAACTTCGCATACATTCAGATGAAATTGCGGATATAGGAGGCACAAAAGTGGCTGCAGAATTAAAAGCTACTTCGGCGGAACATTTAATGGTCATAAGTGATAAAGGGATTCAAGATTTAGCAGAAAATAATGTAATAGGCAACTTATTACCCGGAACAACTTTTTCACTAATGCAAGACACTTATGCTCCTGCAAGAAAAATGTTAGATGCAGGTATGGCTATAACACTTTGTACTGATTCAAATCCGGGTTCCTGT
The DNA here is from genome assembly GCA_902489255.1 of uncultured Peptoniphilus sp. Lineage (GTDB taxonomy): Bacteria > Bacillota > Clostridia > Tissierellales > Peptoniphilaceae > Peptoniphilus_A. The sequence continues at coordinate 37,727 of CABTZF010000003.1, forward strand.
CCAACGGCGAATCTGCAGTTTATTATGCAGCTAGGGTGTTTGCAAATGAAGCTTACTCCTGTTGAGGTATTAAATTCGGTTACAATTAATGCTGCATATTCAATAGACAGGGCTGAGACAATGGGTTCATTTGATGAAGGAAAAGCGGCAAATATTACTGTTTTTGATGCGAAAAATTTAGATTATTTGCTATATTTCTTTGGAACAAACCTGGCTAAACAAGTTTATTTCAAAGGAAAACTTGTTGTCGAAGACAGACAGCTAATTAAATAAATTATTTTATGAGGTCGACTTAGGTCGGCCTTTTTAATTTGTTTAATTTGAGTGAATACAGACTCTAAATCAAAAATTAAAAATGTTTTTTTATTCATAAAAAAATACTAGTCATATACTTTTAAATGTAAAGATAAAATTCTATGAGTCAAATATAAATTGTTAAAGATTGAAAAATACAAGAATAAAAATTACATTAGATAAAAAGTATTTTTTATGTGATAAACAGTTATCATAAAAACTTGATGAAACATTGTTTTTTAGCCTTTTTGAGGACGAAAAAAATTTTTTTTGCTGTTGACAATAAAAATACGCTGTGAAATAATTAAATCATAAATTGATTGTAGTAAGAATATTACTATCAACTTAGAAATCTAGTCATTATTCAATGTAATTTATTTTATTTTGAACTGGTTTCAATTTGTCCTCTCTTATTTTTTTTTAAATAATGATAGGGCAAAATTTGCAGAGTAACGACCTGCACAGATAAGGAGTATGCGTTTTCCTAAAAATACGCAAAAAAAAATTTAAGGAGGGCTTATTATGGATAAAAATAAGCAAAAAACTGTTAGACTGCCAAATTTCTTTGAAGCATTGTTACCGGTTTTGACAATGGTACTGTTGATGCTTTATGTTTTCAATTTTAGCGGTGAATCCTATGATGCGGCACATATGCCGTTAGTTATAGGCATAGTAGTTGGTTGTTTAGTTGGTATTTTATGTGGTCATACTTGGGAAGATATGCTTGCAGGTATGATTGAAAGACTAAATGCTACACTTGAAGCAATTTTAATTTTACTTACAGTAGGTCTATTGATTTCATCATTTATGATTTCAGGTACAATTCCTGCATTAATCTACTATGGATTAGATATATTAACACCGAAATTTTTCTTACCTGTAGGATGTTTCTTAGTAGCAATTGTAGGTCTTGCATGCGGTTCTTCTTGGACAGCAACAGGAACTGTAGGTATAGCTTTTATGACAATTGGTCAAGGACTTGGAATAAATCCTGCAATAACAGCAGGTATGGCAATTTCAGGAGCATATGTTGGAGATAAATTCTCACCGCTTTCTGATACGACAAACCTTGCAGCCGGAGTTTCAAAGACCGGATTATTTGACCACGTAACAGCAATGGTATCAACAACCGGTCCTGTATTTTTAATAGCTCTTGTACTTTATACTCTTTTAGGTATGGGTTCAAATCTTGGTGCCTATGATGCAACAGTTGCAACAGGAATCCAAGATGCAATTAAAAGTGCATTTACTATCAATCCGTTTTTATTAATTCCAATACTTGTAATTATTGTGGTTTGTATTTTAAGAGTTCCGGGACTTCCGGGAGTTATGATTTCAGTATTAACAGGTGTAATCTTTTCATTAATTTTCCAAGAACAAAGAAGTCTTGGAGAAATATTCTCAGTTTTGCACAATGGCCCCGGAATTGAAACAGGAAATGAATTTTTAGATGCTGCTCTTGCTAAGGGCGGTATGGATAATCAAATGTGGACAGTAAACTTAATTCTTCTTGCAGTATCCTTTGGCGGTACTCTTGAAAAATGCGGTACTGTAGAAAAGATTTTCGGAAATATCAAAAAGAGAATAAATTCAGTTGGAGGTCTTGTTCTTGCAACTATGTTAACATCAATATTCTGTGATGCAACAATGTGTGACCAATTCTTGGGAATAGGAGTTCCTGCTCCTTTATACGATGATAAGTATGATGAATTGGGATTAGCAAGAAATATGCTATCCAGAACACTTGAAGATGCAGGTACTCTTTGGGCTGTAATGTTCCCATGGACAGCTTGTGGTGCTTATCAAATGAGAACACTTGGAGTTTCTCCATTCTTATTCTTCCCATTTGCCTTTGTAAACTTATTAAATCCAATTTATGCGGCATTAACTGCTTTTGCGGGTCGTAACATTTTCTGGGCTGATGGATCTTATACTAATATATTTAAGAAAACAAGGATGCTAAAGAGCGTTCCTGCAGCTCCGCATGATGTTCATGAATATGCACTTAGTCAACTTGAAAAGAGAAGAGCAGACGGCAAGGCACCGAAAATTTCTGCTTAATATTCTTATTAATACTGTATATAAATAATTTAAAAATATTTTTTGAAGGGGAATTATTTTGAAGTTTGATTTACCGTGGAAAGATTTAGATGGTAATATCTACTCTTATGTAGATACAAGTGAAAGAAAAAATTATGTTATATATATTGCCTGGGCCTTGATAATTTTCTTTGCTCTGATTGGATTGTTTACAGTTTACAGGTTTGGAGTTGTCATAGCAGCAGTACTATTTTTGGCCTTAGTCTATAAAAAGGATGTTGTTGTTACAAAGAGAGGCCTTGAAATTTTCCACAATATGTATATAGGTAAATCTTATGAAATTTGGGAATGGAATCAAATTCATGCCTTAACTTACGGTAATGATCCTAATAATAAAAATTTAAAAATTTTATACTTCACAAAAGGTGACAGAACTAAGAGATTTAATTTTAAGCCTGAAGATGTTGAAGGAATAATTGAATTAGCTAAAGCTGCATCAAAGAAAATAAAAATCTTTGATGCAGCAAAAAATAAAGAATATATAAAATAATAAAATTTTTATATATTCAATAGAAAAATAAAAGGAGATATAAAAATGATAGCATTAAATGGAAATAATTTAACTTTAGAAGAATTAGTACAGATTGCAAGATTTCATGGAGAAGTTAAAATTGATGAAAGTGCAAAGACTGAAGTAGAAAAATCAAGAAAGTTTGTTGAAGAAATAGTAGAAGAAGAAAGAGTAGTGTATGGAATAAATACAGGATTCGGTTCTCTTTCAAGGGTTAGCATTCCGGAAGAAGATAATGCACAACTTCAAGAGAACTTAATCAGAACTCATGCTTCAGGATATGGAAACCCACTTTCAGAAGCTGAAGTAAGAGCTGCGATGGTAATAAGAGTAAATTCATTATTAAAGGGAGTTTCAGGAATAAGATTATCCACAATAGAATTATTAGTAGCTATGTTAAACAAAAATGTAGTTCCTTTTATTCCTGAAAAAGGTTCACTTGGAGCCAGTGGAGATTTAGCTCCTCTTGCCCATATGGTATTACCGATGTTAGGTCTTGGTAAGGCATACTATAAAGGCGAACTTCTTCAAGGGGCGGAAGCAATGAAGAGAGCCGGTTTACAAACAATTAAACTTGCAGCTAAAGAAGGACTTGCTCTTATAAACGGTACAACAGTTTTAACTGCTACAGGAGCTCTTGCAACATATGATGCTATTGAACTTGCAAAAATTGCTGATATAGCCGGTGCTTTATCTCTTGAAAGTGCCAGAGGAATTATAGATGCTTTTTGGGAAGAACTTCATACTATAAGACCTCATGAAGGATGCTTGGCAACTGCTAAAAATATGAGATCCTTGCTCGAAGGTTCAACATATGTAACTCATACCGCACAACTTAGAGTTCAAGATGCCTATACTTTTAGGTGTATTCCACAAATTCACGGTGCAAGTAAAGATGCGATTGAATTTGTAAGACATAAAGTAGAAATTGAATTAAATTCTGCAACAGACAATCCGATTGTTACAGGAGAAGGACATGTAATTAGTGGAGGTAATTTCCATGGCGAACCTATGGCACAACCACTTGACTTTTTAGCAATTGCAGTTGCAGAACTTGGTAATGTATCTGAAAGAAGAATTGAAAGATTAATAAATACAACACTTTCCGGAATGCCATCATTCCTGGTAAAACATCCGGGTCTAAACTCAGGATTTATGATTACTCAATATGCAGCAGCAGCAATTGTATCAGAAAATAAAACCCTGGCTCATCCTGCATCAGTTGACTCAATAACATCATGTGAAAATCAAGAAGACTTTGTATCAATGGGTCAATGGGCAGCAAGAAAAGTTCGTGAAGTTGTATTTAACGTAAAGAGAGTTTTAGCAACAGAACTTATGATAGCAGCTCAAGCAGTTGATTTTAGAGAAGAAATGGAAGATGGCAAGTTACATCTTGGAAAAGGAACAGAAATTGCTTACAAAGTTATTAGAGATCATGTTGACTTTATTGAACAAGATAAAGATATAGAAATTTATGATGAACTTGAAAAAGCAACAGAAGCTATAAATGACGGTAAACTACTTGAAGCAGTATTAAAGAAAGTAGATTTAGAAATTAAATAGAAATAAATTCATTATAGAATTTTATATAAAAAAATTTTTGTAGGAGGAAAAATGAAAAGAGTTATGTGTATTCCAAATTACTCTGAAGGACGTGATTTGGATAAGGTGGAAAAAATTGCCGATTGTTTTAGAAATAAAGAAAATGTAAAGCTCATAGCTTACCAACCGGATAAAGACCACAATAGATTAGTTGTTGAAGTTATAGGAGAACCCGAAGCAGTAGTTAAATCAGTTATTGAATCTGTAAAGGTGGCTCAAGAATTAATAGATATGAGAAATCATGAAGGAGCTCATCCAAGAATGGGAGCAGTTGATGTAGTACCATTTGTTCCTGTAACTGAAATTACAACAGAAGAATGCGTTGAACTTGCAAAAGAAGTCGGAAAAGCAATTGGTGATTTAGGAATTCCTGTATATTTATATGAAGACGCCGCTACTAATAAAGATAGAAAAAATCTTGCCAAAGTTAGAAAGGGTCAATATGAAGGATTTTTTGAAAAAATAAAAGATCCGGCTTGGAAGCCTGATTTCGGACCGGCTGAAATGAATGAAAAATCCGGCTGTACAGCAGTAGGAGCAAGATTCCATCTAATTGCATTTAATGTAAACTTAAATACCGATAAAATTGAAATTGCTGATGCAATAGCTAAAAAAGTACGTCACATAGGCGGAGGTCTTAGATATGTTAAGGCAATAGGTCTTACTTTGGAAGAAAAAGGTTTGGTTCAAGTATCCATGAACTTAGTAAACTTTGAAAAAACAAGAATTTACCAAGCCTTGGAAATGATAAAATCAGAAGCAAAACGTTATGGTGTTGGGGTTGTCAATACTGAACTAATTGGACTTCTACCCTTACAAGCTCTTATTGATTCAGCAGCCTACTATATGCAAATTGAAGATTTAAAAGCTGAACAAGTTCTTGAAACTCTATTGATTGAAGACTAATTGAGGTAAAAAATGGAATTTAAAACAGATATTGAAATTGCAGATGCAGCTAAAATTCTCCCTATTGAGCAGGTAGCAGAAAAAATCGGTTTATCTAATGATGATCTTGAACATTATGGGAAATACAAGGCAAAAATTTCTTGGGATGCCATTAAGAGGTCTGAAAATAATAAAGATGGGAAATTAATTCTTGTTACTGCTATTTCTCCGACACCGGCAGGTGAAGGGAAATCAACAGTTTCAATAGGACTAGCACAAGCTTTTAACAGAATTGGCAAAAGATCAGTTGTGGCTCTTCGTGAACCATCACTTGGACCTGTGTTTGGTGTTAAAGGGGGAGCAGCTGGTGGAGGATATTCACAAGTTATTCCTATGGAGGATATTAACCTTCACTTTACCGGAGATATTCATGCTATAACTACTGCTAATAATTTAATTTCAGCTTGCATTGATAACCATATACACCAAGGTAATATTCTTGATATAGATCTTAATAATATTACTTGGAACAGAGTGCTTGATATGAATGACAGATCTTTAAGAAATATTGTAATAGGTCTTGGTAAAAAAGCGGATGGAGTTACTAGAGAAGATCACTTCATGATAAGTGTAGCATCAGAAATTATGGCTGTACTTTGTTTGGCAAAAGATCTTGACGATTTAAAGAAAAGAATTGCAAGAATAATTGTTGCCTATACAAGAGCCGGAAAACCTGTATATATTTCAGACTTGAAAATTCAAGGTGCCGTTACTATGCTTTTAAAAGATGCAATTAAGCCAAATCTCGTTCAAACACTTGAAAATACTCCGGCTATTATTCATGGAGGACCATTTGCCAATATTGCTCACGGATGCAATTCAATAATAGCTACAAAGCTGGCAATAAAAACTTCTGATTATGCAGTTACAGAAGCCGGTTTCGGTGCTGACTTAGGGGCAGAAAAATTCCTTGATATAAAATGTAGAACATCAGGAATAAGACCGGACGCAGCTGTTCTTGTTGCTACAATCAAAGCATTGAAAATGCATGGTGGCGTAAATAAAAACGATCTTAAAGAAGAAAATATCGAAGCCCTTGAAAAGGGATTTGAAAATTTAAGACGTCACGTTGAAAATTTAAGAAAGTTTGGTCTACCTGTTGTAGTTGCAATTAATCAATTTGCTCAAGATACTGATGCGGAAATTGAAAAACTTGAAAAACTTTGTAAGGATTTAGGGGTTGAAATTTCTCTATGCCAAGTTTGGGCAAAGGGAGGAGAAGGAGCCGAAGACCTTGCTAAAAAATTAGTAAAGATTACAGAAAAGCAAAAATCAGAAATTAATTTCTTATATGATGTAAATGATTCAATTGAAGATAAATTAAATAAGATTGTAAAAGACATTTATGGAGGTAGACGTGCAGTTTTAACAGCAGCTGCCAAAAAACAGGTCAAGAAATTAGTTGAACTTGGACTTGATAAACTTCCAATATGTGTTGCCAAGACGCAATTTTCTTTTACCGATAATAAAAATGTTATAGGAGCTCCAAGGGATTTTGATATTGAAATTAAAACTGTAAGAATTTCTAACGGAGCGGGATTTATTGTAGTTGAAACTTCAAATATTATGATAATGCCGGGTCTACCGAAAGTGCCTGCAGCAGAAAATATGGATATTGATGATAAAGGAAATATTGTAGGACTTTTTTAGGAGGAATTATGTTAAAAGATTTAAGTATAGTAGAATTCGCCAATGAAACGGCTTCCAATTCTCCTGCACCCGGAGGCGGATCCATTGCAGCACTAAATGCCGCAATGGCTGCTTCATTACTATCAATGGTTGCGAATTTAACAATTGGTAAAAAAAAGTATATGGACTTTTCTCAAAGAGCAGAAAAAATTGCCGAAGAATGTTCCCAATACAAAGATTTATTTGTAAAGGCCATTGATAAGGATGCATCTTCATTTAACGGTGTTATGGCTGCAATGAAACTTCCCAAAGATACTGAAGAAGAAAAGGAAATAAGGTCTGCAAAAATTCAAGAAGAATATAAAAATGCAATTGAAGTTCCCCTAAGTTTAGGAACAAAAGTTACTGAACTTTATGCTTATTGTAAGGAATTGGCACAAAATGGCAATTCTAATGCTATAACAGATGTTGCAGTTGCTCTTATAAATATCAGGGCAGCTTCAGAAGGAGCTTTCTTAAATGTAAAGATTAACTTAAATTCATTGAAAGATGAAAAATATAAACATGAACTTGAAGAAAAAATGGAAAGTGTAAATAAGTTAGTCGAAGAAAATGAAAGAGAAATTAAGAAAGTTGTAGATGAAAAACTTGCATGAGGTATCTTCTGGTAGATGTAGGTTCAACATATACAAAGCTTAATCTCCTGGATAGTAAAAAGTTAGAAATATTGGCATCAAGTCAAAGCTATACCACAGTGTCTACAGATGTAAGAGTTGGATTTAACAAGGCACTGGACAGTTTAAAAAAGAAGTGCCGTTTAGGTTATGATATATTTTTAGGGGCTTCTTCTGCTTCCGGAGGATTAAAAGTTGTTGTAGTTGGGTTTTCAAAAAATCTAACTACTTACGCTTGCAAAGCTGCAAGCCTCTCAAGCGGAGCAAGGATTCTCAAAGAATATTATTATGAATTAAGAGAAGATAATCTACTTGAAATTGAAAAACTAAAGCCGGATATTCTTTTACTTTGCGGTGGTACAAATGGCGGAAACAGTGCCAATATTATAAACAATGCTAAGGCTATAGCAAAAAGAAATTATAAATTTCCGGTTGTAGTCTGCGGCAATGAAAGGGCTAATAAAGAAATTGAGGAGATATTTGAAGGTTCAAATATCTCCTGCCAATTTACAGAAAATGTTATGCCTACAACAAATGTAGTAAATTATGCACCTTTAAGGCAAGTAATTGCAGATATATTCATTAAAACAATTACAAAGGCGAAAGGTATAAGTTCTTTGTCAAAAGATTGCCAAATATTTTTACCCACTCCCATAGCTGTGCAAAGGGCAGTTTCCAATTATGCAAGAATAAGAGGACAAAACATTATTTCCATTGACATTGGGGGAGCTACAACCGATATTCATTCCGTAGGAAAATCATATTTCGGAGATGAAAATATAATTTCTCCGGAAATTGATGAGCCTTATGAAAAAAGAACGGTTGAAGGCGACATGGGCATGAGATATTCAGCATTAGCTCTTTATGAAGCTGTTGGAGATAAAGTGTTTCAAAAGTTTGGATACACAGATGCAAAAGAAAAATGTAAAAAGAGGTTTGAAAATACTGACTTTATACCATCAAGTGAAGATGAAAAAAAATTTGATCAAACCTTAGCTTATATTGCAGCTAAAACCTCCTTATCAAGACATATAGGAAAATTAAAAAAAATTCCTACAAAAACAAGATATATATATGAGCAGACAGGAAAAGATTTAAGGTACACTAAAGAGTTTATAGCCACAGGAGGAGTTCTATTAAATTCAAATAATCCTAAATATATTTTGAATGCTATAAATGACTTGGACGAATCTTATTTAAAGCCGAAAAATATAAAATTTTTATTAGATAAAAATTATATTTTGTCATCAATAGGTTTAATAACCCAATATGAACCTCAAAAAGCTTATGAATTACTCAGGAAAAATTTGCTTGAAATATAAACAATTAATAGAAACAAGATCTAAGAAAATATTGAAGGTCTTGTTTTTTTGTTCAAAAATACTTGACAAAAAAATAAGAAAATAATAATATTATATACAAAGTGACACACTGTCACTTTTTGGAGGACTTATGGCAAAGAAAACTTTTTATAACTTGGATAAAGAAAAAAAAGAAATAATTTATGAAAAATTAAGGGAATTTTTCCAAGAAGAAGATTTGAAAAATATTAATGTTTCAAATATAGTAAAAAAACTTGGAATAGCCAGGGGATCATTTTATCAATATTTTGAAGACTTAAACGATTGTTACTATACAATCTTGAGTAAAGAAACAGGGCTTGTGCATCATGAGTTTTTTGAATTATGGAAAGCTAACAATAAAGATTTGGAAAAAACTTTATATAATTATAGGGATTTTATTATTGAGGAGTTTTACCGAAAGAAATTGATAGGCTTATACAAAGCAGATATTTTTATTTTTGATGGATTTTTTGCAAACCATGGAAAAAATTTTATAAAAGGACAAATTACTAAAGATGAGTATTACTTAATTTTATATATAAAGGCAATTTTTCACCAACTTATAAAAGAAAGTATTTTGACAGATTGTAATCAGGAAGAATTTGAAAAAATTTCAAATAAGTATATTTATTGGATTTTAAAGGGGGTTAATAATGGAAGCATTTGAAGTATTTTTTGACACATTATATTTAGCCTTTGTAGTATTTTTAGGCATAAGGAATTTACTCTTAAAAGGTAGGTACAGTAAACTTATAGGTTCGATGACCTTAGTACTGGGCCTTGGAGATTCATTTCATTTAATACCGAGGATATTTGCCAATGTTATGGCTGACGGATTTATTAAAACTGCAAATTATTTATTTATAGGAACAAGAGTTTCGGCAATAACTATGTCTGTATTTTATCTTCTTTTTTATTTGTATGTGAGAAGTGATAATAATAAAAATTTGGATAGGTTTATGACAAGTATTTTTATTTTAAGGCTTATCCTGATAGTTACATCTTTAAAAAAATCTTATATGAGTAATCTTATTGCTAATATACCCTTTGTTATTATGGGTATAATCGTAATCTATGCACTTTATAAGCAAAGGAAAAAAGATATATATAAAAACTTGTACATTTATGTATTTTTCAGTTTTTTCTTCTATGTACCCGTAGTATTATTTAAAGATGTTTATCCGATGGTTGGAATACTTATGATTCCAAAGACAATAATGTATGTGTTAATTGTAATAAAATTAAACTCTAATATTATAAAAAGCTTTAGTAGAAAAGATATTGTTTATTTGGCAATAGCATATTTATTTATGGGTATCCTTTTAGGAGCCTTCTACAGGGAAATAGGAAAAATATATACGATAAGTCAAAAATTGGGCTTAGTTCACACTCATACTATAATTTTAGGCTTTGTTTTACTTGCAATCTTTTATTTACTAATTAAAAATTTGAATATTTCGGATTTAACGATAAAAAAATCATTAAATCTTTATAATGTAGGACTTTTATTTACCATATCAGGTTTATTTTTACACGGTTTGTTGGATCCTTACAAGCCGGCAAACTTTATTAAGTTTGGACTCATAAGCCTTAGCGGTACGGGTCATATATTTTTGACAATTGCCCTTCTTTATATTGTAATAAATAGCCTTAAGGCGGTAGAAAATTTATAATATATAAATAGAACAAAATAATATTAACTAAAATGAAAAATTGAAAAGGTGATATTAGATTAGGATAAGTGAAAAGAGAATGTATTAAATAATTTAAAGAAACTTATAAATAGTTAAGAAAAATGAACTAAAGATTAGTATATAGGTTTATTTATATAATCAATATAGTGTTTAGGTATACAAGATTAAAATTAATCTTATATACCTTTTTTTAAATAATTTTATATAGCTGAAGAAAAAAATATAAATTTATAAAGATAGGTTTTTTGAAACAATATATTTAAAAATATTTATTATATTGTCAATAATAAAATCCTTATAGTATAAAATCAGGATTTTATCCGGACTTTTAATTTTATTGGAATTTGAAACGCCCTCATAGTCCCTTGCCATAACATAGTAGCAATAATTGTCCTTATCATAGAGGTCACTAAGGGTGTATAGTTCTAGCTTAAAATCTTTAGCAAGTCTTACTGTATAATTTTTATTGGAATTAAAATAATTCTCGCAAAAATCGCCGGAACCATTGATTAATATGGTATTTTTAATCATATCTATTTTACTTATGGTAAAATTATAGGAAGAAATTTTTATGGATAAAATATTTTTAATTTCCAAGTCAATTTTATTAGTTAAGGAAATTAGAGTCTTCAAATTTTCCATATTTCTTTTTAATATTTCTTCTAGTTTACTTATATCCATATCCTTACAATATTTTTGATAACTTATTGAAACTTCATTTCCCAAAATAGTGGTATTTCTTTCAATGTTAAAATATTCTTCAACAAACTCTCTTGAATATTTATTTAAATGAAAAAGAAATTTATAATTTCTCAGCTTCTTAATAAGACTATCTATTTTGATATTAGAAGAAATCCCGTAAAGTTTTAATTTCTCTCTTAAAAATTTACCTTCAAAATTTCCGTTATAAGCTAGTAAATCTTTAGATTTTAAAATATCACATGTTTTTTTAAGAATAATTTCTTCATCTTTTAAATTTTCACCAATAAGCTGATATATTTTATTGCAAAGACAAAGTCCTATTAAAATAATTACATCATTAGTAGGTGATAGACCGGTTGTTTCTATAGCTATATAATTATAATTTAATGGATAATTTATATTAAATTCTTTTATTATCAAAATGATCACCAATAAAATTATAACATTTCATCCTATTTAAGATAAACACTTTAAATTTTAAAAAAAATAGTATATCATTAATATTAGTAATTTACGCTTAAAAATAGATTTTTAAAAATATAAACATTTATAATTTAAAGATAAATTTTAAAACTATAGTCAAGTTATTTTAGATTTAAAATTAAGGTGATTTAATGATATACTTAGACAATTGTGCAACTACAAAAACTTGTGATGAAGCTATTGAAGTCATGATAAATGCAATGCAAAAAGACTTTGCAAATCCGTCTTCTCTTCATTCCTTCGGCTTAAAAATTGAAAAGGAAATTGAAGAGGCTAGAAGACACATAGCAAAGCTTGTAGGTGTAGCTTCCGATGAAATTTATTTTACATCAGGCGGTACTGAAAGCAACAATATTGCTATCCATGGTCTTATAAATAAGAATAAGAGGAAGGGCAATAAGATTATTACAACAGCTATTGAGCATGCGTCTATCCATGATCGGTTTACATATTATAAAAATTTGGGCTTGGAAGTAAAATTTATAGGAGTAGATAACTTTGGCAAGCTAAAATTAGAGGAGCTTTTGCAAGAAGTTGATGAAAATACAATAGTTATTTCTTTAATTCACGTTCACAATGAACTGGGAACAATAAATGATTTAAAAGAAATAATAAAAAGAGTTAAGGAAAAAAATAAAAATATTCTGGTCCATGGAGATGGAGTTCAGGCAGTAGGAAAAATTCCTGTAAATTTAAAAAATCTAGGAGTCGATACATACTCATTCTCCTCTCATAAAATATATGGACCAAAGGGATGCGGGGCATTATACATTCGCAACGGACTTGATATTGACCCGCTTGTAATAGGCGGAGGTCAGGAAAGAGGCCTTAGGAGCGGGACAGAAAATGTACCGGGAATTTTGGGCTTCGGTAAGGCAGCCGAACTGGCTTATAAAAACTTGGGTGAAAGAATTGAACATGCAGGACAAATTAAAAAGTATTTGTTGAAACTTTTAGAGGAAAATTTAACCGATTATCAAATAAATACACCCGAGGAATCTTCAAACTTTCACTTGAGTCTTTCCATAAAAAATATAAGAGCGGAAGTTCTTCTCCACTATTTAGAGGGAGATGAAATTTATATATCAACAGCATCAGCCTGTTCATCAAATGGAAACCATAAGTCCAACACCTTGAAAGAAATAAGGCTTGATAAAAATTTAATGGACGGCACAATTAGAATCTGTACATCAAAAGATACAAGTTTTTCAGATATTGATATTTTTGTTGAAAAATTAGTTAAGTATGTAAAAGAAATAAGGAATATTATGGTAGGGTGATAATTTGGAAAGAGTGATTTCCATGTCTTTGGGAGAAATAGTTTTAAAGGGCAATAACAGAGGTCAATTTTTATCAAAGCTCCTTGGACAGGTAAAAAGAAGTCTTATGGGCTTAGATCATGGAGATGTATATCATTCCATGGGGAAAATTTATGTAGAAGGCTACAAGGACGAAAATTTAATCATACAGAGATTAAAACATGTTTTCGGTATAGTTTATATATGCCCAAGCTTAAAAGTTCCAAGCCAATTACCGCAAATTGAAGAAGCTGTATTAAAAGTAGTTGGAGAAAAATTAAAAGAAAATCCGAATCTTAAAACTTTTAAAGTTGACACAAAAAGAGGATATAAGTCATATCCAATGAATTCAATGGATTTCAATATAAAATTGGGCGGGTTAATTCTACAAAACTTTGACCTTGGAGTAGATGTACACAAACCTGATTTTTACCTATATCTGGATTTTAAAAAAGAATTTTCTTTCATTTATACAGATAAAATAAAAGCTTACGGAGGACTTCCAAGGGGTACAAATGGAAGAGGACTTCTACTCTTGTCGGGTGGAATTGATTCACCTGTTGCAGGTTTTTTGATGGCAAAAAGAGGAATATCAATAGATGCCTTGCATTTTCATTCCTATCCCTTTACATCCCAAAGGGGAGAGGAAAAAGTTATAAAATTAGCTGAAAAAATTTCTAGTTATTCAGGGAAAATGACAATGTATTCAGTTAATCTCTTAAATATTCAAAAGGAAATTAATAAAAATTGTAAAGAAGATCAGATGACTCTTCTTTCTCGCAGGTTTATGATGAGGATAGCCCATAAATTAAGCCTTTTAAATTCTTACGATGCTATAATAACAGGAGAAAATTTGGGTCAGGTAGCTTCACAAACAATTGACGGCTTAACCGTTACAGATGCAATAACAAATAAACTAGTATTCAGACCCCTAATTGGCATGGATAAAGTTAATATTATTGATATTGCAAGAGAAATTGGAACCTATGAAACTTCAATCCTTCCCTTTGAGGATTGTTGCACAGTATTTTTACCCAAGCATCCATCACTAAGACCCACAATTATAGAAATGGAAGAATCCGAAAAAGGCTTAGAAATTGAAGACTTAGTAGATCAAGCAATTGACAATATGAAAATTATAAAAATAGGAGGAAAATATGAAAAAGAATAAGGGAGTGGCAGGTCTTGTACTTGTAATCATCATTGCTATAGCCCTAGCTGTAGTTTTAGGCGGTCAGTACAATAGACTTGTAAATTTAAGTGAAGATGTAGACCAAAGTTGGGCTCAGGTTCAAAATCAGGTTAAAAGACGTGCAGACTTAATACCCAATCTCACAAGCACTGTTAAGGGTTATGCAAAGCATGAATCAGATACCTTAACACAAATTACCCAAGCAAGAAATGGAATAGAAAATGCATCCACACCCAAGGAACTTGCAAAGGCTGATGCAGAATTATCAAGAGCCATTAATGTTGTTGTGGAAGCATATCCGGAATTAAAGGCAAATGAAAACTTTTTAGACCTTCAATCACAGTTAGAAGGAACTGAAAACAGGATAGCCACAGAAAGAAAAAGATACAACGAATCTGTTACCGTTTATAATAAAGCGGTTAAGAGATTTCCAACAAACCTAATAGCCGGAATATTAGGCTTTAATGATAAAGAATATTTTGAAGTTTCAGAAGAAGATACAAAAGTTCCTAAAGTTGAATTTTAGGTGATTTTATGAAGAAAAAGCTATTATTTTTAGTTACCTTTTTAACTTTATTAATAACCTTTGTAAGTGCAGACCTTGTAGATAAAAATCAGATGAATTACTATGTCTATGATCCTGAACATATTTTGTCTGAAAATTCAGTTACTTATATCAATTCCATAAATAAGGAATTAAAAGCCAAGACAGGTGGAGAGGTTGCAGTAGTCATACTTGATAACATTGAAGAAGGAGATGCCAAAGAATATACTACTGAGATTTTTAATGAGCTTGCTTTGGGAGAAAAGGGAAAAGATAACGGGGTCCTGATTCTTATGGCAATAAAGTCCCGAGACATACAAATTGAGACGGGTTATGGTGCTGAAGGTTTTGTAACAGATGCCAAAGCTGCAAGAACTTATAGGGCAATGGCCCAAGTAATTAAAGATAAGGAAAATAACGGCGAAGAAGGCTATGAAGCAGGAATCCTTGAAGGTTTTAATACCATTATTAAAGATTATGAAGAAGAATATGAAATAAGTTTAGATGCTGATGAACCTGAATATTATGATGAAGAATTTGAAGACGATGAATGGTCCTGGCCTGCAATCGGTATGGCTTTGTTAATTATTCTTGTTATTGTCATAATTTCCAAAATAAAAGGAGGAAGTAGCGGAGGATTCGGAGGATATAATGACTTTGACGATTTCGGCGGTGGCTTTGGAGGCGGTTCTTCCGGCGGCGGTTTTGGAGGCTTCGGAGGAGGCTCCAGCGGCGGTGGCGGTGCCGGTGGAAAATTCTAAGGAAGGTCCAAAAAATTTATATTAATTTAACAATTTATATATAAGAAGGTCCAGTCTTTAAACACACGTCATTATTAGAAGTACAGATATCTTTCGAATAAATTAAATGCAAGATTAGTTATTGGACTTCACAAATAGGTTATTAAAAATGCCACTTATCCAAGAAATAAGTTGAGCAAACCGACCAAGGCACCTTGGTGAATTAAATAAACAAGTAAAGAATGTCTGCCCATGATATTAAAAATATTGTGGGCAGGCTCTTTTTTTGTCAATTTGAAAAATTTATAAGAAAAAAAGCCGGAAAAATATAAGAAAATCCATGGAATTATGGGGAAATAATCCCCGGACTTAAAAGTTGGACCGGGAATGCCTAGGACAAATAAATTATAAGCATAAAAATTTTGCGGAATCTTAACTAAGCCAAAAAGTATATTTCCCTCTTCAAGCCCCTTAAAAATAATAAATAAAGAAAGACTAATAAAAAAAGCTAAGCTAGTATTTTTAATTTTGAAAAATTTTGAAAACCCATAAAAAATCAGGCCACTTAAAAAAAAGAAATGTAAAATACCGAAATAAATAGCATAGGTCTTATCAAAAATAAAAGAACCGATGGTTATAATGCCGGCTGCCAGGCCTAAAATTAAAATTCTTTTAAGCCTTTGTCCGGAAAAATTTTCACATAGACCTGCCAAAAATATAAAGGACATACAAATATATTGTTGATAATAATAAAAATTAAAATTAAAAGAAAAACCGTAAAAGTTTTCTAAATCAAAAATCAAATGATAGATAATCATGTGGATTAAAGTAAAGCCACGCAAAAAATCAATTAAATTATATCTCTTGGTCATAAAAAAATTATAACATAAAAATTAATAAAAACTAAGGAAATAATAAATTTATTATAAATTTTATATTTAATATAATAAACCTATTGACAAATTTATTAAGAATAATTATACTGAATCTAGTTTAATAAGTTAAAAAAAATATTTAATGAGAGGAGCTAAAATGGACATAGGTAATAAAATAAAGGAGCTTAGAGTGGCGAGCGGTCTTACACAAGAAGAGCTGGCTACAAGAAGTGAACTAACTAAAGGATTTATTTCCCAAATAGAAAGAGATCTTACATCACCATCCGTTGATTCACTCCTTGATATATTAGAAGCTTTGGGGACAAATGCTTCGGATTTTTTTACTAAAGATAGTAATGAACAAATTATTTTTTCGGATGATGATTATTTTGAATATGAAAATTCTGATTTAGGTTATGTTTTGGATTGGATAGTTCCAAATGCTCAAAAAAATATGATGGAACCAACTCTCATAACCTTAAATCAGGGAGCCATGTCAAAAAGGATAGATCCCTTTGAAGGAGAGGTTTTTGGTTATGTTATAAGCGGTAGCATTAGCTTGAGTTATGGGGATAAAAATTTTGAAGTCAAACATGGGCAAACTTTTTATTTTGAAGCTAAAAAAGCCCATTGCATAGAAAATAAAAACAAAAGACCTGCAAGAGTAATATGGATTAGCTCTCCGCCAAGCTTTTAGGGGGTAATTATGGAAGATACAAAAGTAATAGAACTTAAAAATATCACCAAATCCTTTGGGGACAATCTTATTCTTAATAATTTCAATATGACTGTAAAGAAAAATGAATTCCTAACTCTTTTAGGGCCGTCAGGTTGCGGAAAAACAACAATCCTTAGAATAATAGGAGGGTTTGAATGGCCTGATGAAGGCAGAGTTATTTTTAACGGAAAAGATATAACGGATGACGAACCCTATCAAAGGAAAATAAATACTGTTTTTCAAAAATATGCACTTTTTCCGCATCTGAACGTTTATGATAATATTGCCTTTGGCTTAAAAATAAAAAAAACGCCCAAAAAAGAAATAGATAAAAAGGTTAAAGACTCATTAAAACTTGTTGGCTTAAAAAATTTTGAAAGTAGAAATATAGAGTCTCTATCAGGTGGTCAACAACAAAGAGTTGCCATTGCAAGAGCCCTAGTTAATGAACCTGAAGTTCTTTTGTTAGATGAACCCTTGGGTGCCTTGGATTTAAAGCTCCGTCAGGATATGCAAATAGAACTGAAAAAAATTCAAAAGCAAGTCGGCATAACATTTATTTATGTTACCCACGATCAGGAAGAAGCCCT
Source organism: uncultured Peptoniphilus sp. (assembly GCA_902489255.1). Taxonomy (GTDB): domain Bacteria; phylum Bacillota; class Clostridia; order Tissierellales; family Peptoniphilaceae; genus Peptoniphilus_A. The sequence goes on from CABTZF010000003.1 coordinate 55,664, forward strand.
GTCAATGAGTGATACAATAATAGTTTTAAATGATGGCGAAATCCAACAAAAAGGCGATCCCATTTCCATCTACAATGAACCTAACAATGCTTTTGTTGCCGATTTTATTGGCGAATCAAATATAATTAGGGGAAGAATGCTCGAAGATTATAAGGTAGAATTTCAAGGCCATATTTTTGACTGCGTAGATAAAGGGTTTGAAAAAAACGAAGAAGTTGATATAGTAGTTAGACCTGAAGATGTAAAACTGGTTAAAGAAAAGGGCATGATAAACGGCCTTGTAACTAATGAAGTCTTTTACGGAGTTCATTATGAAATGACAGTTCTTGTAGGCGACAAAGAGTGGATAATTCAATCAACAGTAAAAAATGAAGTTGGAGAAAAAGTAGGTCTGATAATAGAACCGGATTTAATTCATGTCATGAAAGTTAAATAGAGGTGAATTATGAAAAAATATGCTTATGTATATGCCATTTGGGGACTCTTATTTATAGTTTTTCCCCTGGTACTTATTTTACTTTATTCCCTAAATGCAAATAAAGAAATAATTGATTTTTCTCTAACCCTAAACAATTATTCAAAATTTTTTGAACCCCTGTATATAAAAATACTTTTGGTATCCCTGGCACTGGCAAGTGCATCTACATTAATTTGCCTTCTTATAGGTTATCCGGTAGCCTATATTATCTCAAAATTTAAAGAAAAAACAAGAAACAACCTAATAATGATTTTTATAATTCCCATGTGGATGAATTTTCTTTTGAGGACCTATGCTTGGCTAACTCTTTTAGGAAGAAACGGTTTGATAAATAAAGCCTTTGCCCTAATAGGCTTGGGACCCTTTAATCTCATGTATAACATGAAAGCTGTAGTTATTGGTATGATATATAACTTTTTGCCTTTTATGGTTCTTCCCATCTATACAATTCTTCTAAAAATTGATAAAAGATATATAGAATCGGCAAAAGATCTGGGTTGTAATGACTTTTGGGTATTTTTAAAAGTTACCCTTCCCCTATCTCTACCAGGGATTTATACAGGAGTAACCATGGTATTTATACCGGCAATTTCAACCTTTGTTGTGCCGAATTTGCTTGGTGGAAATAATTTTTATCTGATAGGAAATTTAATAGAAAAACAATTTACCTTTACAGGAGATTGGGGATTTGGATCTGCAATATCAATAGTTTTAATAATTATAATGCTTATATTTTTACTTTTGCCGAAGTTATATAAAAGCATTAAAAAAAGAATAGCCCGGGGAGGAAGAGTCTATGAAGAAATTAATTGACAGGATATATTTATTTTTAATATTTATCTTCCTATACGCACCCATATTTATACTTATAGTTTTTTCCTTCAACAATTCTAAATTAAGAGGTGCTTGGGTAGGTTTTACTATGAAGTGGTACAAAAATTTACTTGTGGACCCAAGTATCCTTTCGTCTTTAAAAACAACCCTTATAGTAGCCCTGGTAGCAACTTTTATATCAACAATAGTTGGGACCATGGCGGCAATAGGCATCCATCAGATGAGAGGAGTTAAAAAAACAATAATTTTAAATGTAAACTATTTGCCGGTCCTAAATCCCGATATAGTTACAGCCATAGCTTTAATGGGATTTTTTGGACTTTTACAAGTAAGCATGGGTTACGGAACTATGATTATTTCTCACATAGTTTTTTGCATACCCTATGTAATTTTGTCAATCCTCCCAAAACTAAGTCAGTTGGATTCCAATACTTTGGAAGCCGCCCTGGATTTGGGAGCCAAACCGTTTTATGCGATAACAAGAGTTGTAATCCCGCAAATAAAATCAGCAATTTTGACAGGAGCCTTAATGGCATTTACCCTGTCAATAGATGATTTTGTAATTTCTTTTTTTAATACAGGACAAGGAGTGACAAACCTTTCAATAACCATTTATTCCATGGCAAGAAAAGGTATAAATCCATCAATCAATGCCCTGTCAACCCTAATGCTTTTGGCATTATTAATTCTTCTCCTACTAATAAATAGAAGAAGCGAAAATAAATTAAAGGAGCTGAGCCAATGAAAAAATTTATAATTCCCCTATTATTAATGACCTTATTTTTAACAGCTTGCGGAAAAAATCAGGCAAAAGAAAGTATTAATGTCTATAATGCCGGCGAATATATAGACCCGCAAATCTTAAAAGATTTTGAAAAAGAAACAGGAATAAAAGTAAATTATTCAACCTTCGCCACAAATGAGGATATGTATATTAAAGCAACCCAATCTCAAGATACCTATGACGTAATAGTGCCTTCCGATTACATGATTGAAAGATTTATAAAAGAAGATTTTCTTCAACCCTTAGATTTTTCTAAAATTGAAAACTTTGCTCAAGTTGAAGATAACCTTAAAAACCCTTCTTATGATAAAGAAAATAAATATTCAGTACCTTATTTTTGGGGAACAGTGGGCATAATTTATAATAAAAATGAAATTAAAGATACGGTCGATTCATGGAATATCTTATGGAATCCAAAATATAAAAAACAAATAATAATGTACAACTCTCAAAGAGATACCATAGGACTTGCCTTAAAAAGACTAGGCTATTCTTTAAATTCAGTAAATCCCGATGAAATAAACGCAGCCGAAGAATCTTTAATAGAACAAAAACCCCTGGTCTATGCTTATATGGATGACGATGGAAGAGATGTAATAGTTCAGGGAGATGCAAATATCGGAGTTATGTATTCAGGAGATGCTCTTTTAATGATTGATCAAAATCCGGATCTTGATTATGTAATTCCAAAAGAAGGTTCAAATTTATGGGTGGATGCCATGGTAGTTCCAAAAAATGCAACAAATGTTGACGGAGCCCATAAATTTATAAATTACATGCTAAAAAAAGAAGTCCAAGTTGAAAATGTTCTTTACTGCGTGGGATATACATCACCCGTTAAAGGTGTAAAAGAAGAATTGCCCGATAAGATCAAAAATTCAAAAGTAGCCTATCCGGATCTAGATAAACTTCCACCGATGGAAACTTTCAAAGACTTGGGTGAAAGCATAAAACTTTATGATAGAGCCTGGACAGAACTAAATGCAAGTTCATAATAAACTTTCTACTATAAAAAATATTTAGGGATATTTATTAAGGGGGACTGTCCCTTGCGGACTGTCCCCTAACTTAAGTTTGAATAATATTGTGGAGGACTGTCCCTTGTGGACTGTCCCCCTAAGATTAAACTTGAACTCGGAAAAAGAAAAATAAAAAAATCAAGAAAGGGACAGTCCTAAAGGACAGTCCCAAATTTTATTTAAGGCACCTATCCCGTGCTCGTTTTTAAGGGGGGTCTGTCCCTAGCGGACTGTCCCCCTAAGATTAAACTTGAACTCGGAAAAAGAAAAATAAAAAAATCAAGAAAGGGACTGTCCTAAAGGACAGTCCCTATTATTTTAATAAAAATATAAAAATGTAACATAAATTTAATATTCGCCTGTGAGGAAATGGCTTGCTTATATATATATATATATTATAATGAAAATAACTATAAAGGGGTGATTTTAACAAGTATAGTTAAGTTTGGTTCAGTTATTATTTTTTAATCGAATCAATTTAGATTTTAGAAAAATTTTATGAAATATAAATTGATTGTTTAAAAAATATTAGGCTAATACTCAAATCAAATTAAAGGTAGAAAAATTTAATTAGAAGAAGAAAGAACAACTAAAAACAAAGATTTGAAGGTCTTGGGTATTTTTAAAAAACAAATTATCATGATAAAATTTTTAATAAATACTAAGTTCTATGCAGGATATTTCCATAATAAACCTAAAGTGTATTAATTTTGTAATCAAAGATAAAAATCTGTATCCCTGCAAATGAATTTAATATCCAATTTCATGGATATTTTAGCAATATATACTTTAAATCTATGTAAGTAATTTAGAAAGGAGAAATTATATGCAAAAGAAAAACTATCTGCGAAAGACACTCGCACTAGTCATGGCATTCTTAATGATAGTGACTATGTTGCCAGTGAATGTTTTTGCAGAACCAACGAACCCTGGTCAAGGAAGTAATCTTCCTAGCAACAGAGTTCAAAAAGTAAATTGGGATAAGTTATATGATAAAACTTCCAACATTTGGAAGCTTAATCAAGACTACAATCTTACCCCAACTCAACAATTAGTAAAAGTATCGTCAGCAGACCCAATTGATAATTTTGGCTTAAACTATGAAGGATACTTTGTAAATGCAGAAGGCAGGACAGTATTAAGACTTGTATACCATGAAAGTTCAACAGCAGCTTCTACTTGGTGGCATAACTTATTGTTTAAGTTTGACAAAGACTTATTTTCAAAGATTGATTTTAGCAAATCATTTATTGAATATTTTAATGGACAAAAGCTTCAATTCTATAATGTTTCAGGTTCTAACGAAAAAGCCTTAAAAATCAGAGACCTTATTTGGAGTGATAGAGCTGGATGGAAGCACAATATGCCTATAGATTTAGTTCTTAATGATGGTGTCAAGTATTCAGACTTAAAAGATAACTATTTGATACAAATGCGTTTTGCAACTCCAGTGCTTGACAAGATTTATACATTTGCACCAGGAAAATCACCTATGGATTACTCAAGTTACACTAAAGCAACTGTAGTTGCAGTAAATAGTGATATCAATAACGCATTTATGAGGGGACCAAAACCACAATCAGCTCTTATAGCTGGTCAAAGATCTTTCATGACAGAGTATGACAATGAAGCTCAAACTATAAATCAAAAACCTAATACAGATAAGACATTAGCGGTATTAAAGACTCAGTACCAATGGGAACATGCCTCTATGAATAAGGCTAATACAATTGATGGCAAACCATTCGGTTACATGATAGCCTTTGATGCAAGTCTTGTACCTTATTTAAAAGCAGATACAGCTGGCAATGTTGGATATACTACACTTCAAAATGTTGATAAGGTAGAAAATAAAGGTAATGCTCAATATCCATATATAAAAACTGCATTAAAATTAAATCAAATAAATTATACACAAGATGGAAAAATTGCTTACTTTGTTTTAGCTGAAAGCAATTTTGTAAAAACAGGGGTTAATGTAGTAACTATCGGTCAAATGGATGGTAGTATATACCAAGGAACAGACAACTTTACTAACATTGACTTTGTAGTAAATAAAAACATGTTCATCAATACATTTTCATCTGATCCTGATAAAGAACAAATTAGATTTGGAGTTGTAGCCGGATGGGTTGAAACTAATCCAAAAGGCATGACAATATTTGAAAAGACATTTGATCATGATGTTGATATATCAGCAGGTGGAAATATAAATATTGATACCAGTGGTGCACCAGAAGGTGGTCAAATCATGGTTCAAGTAGGCGATGGAGATAACTTCATAAAAAGATTCCAACCTTACTACAATGCACTAAGAAATGTATCTAATTTAAATGGCTTTGATGGAATGGACTTACTCGCAGATGGAATTTATAGTGTACCATATAGAACTGGTATAAAAATTAAAGCTGGAGAAAAATTAAGAGTTTACTTGCCAGATACAGCTGATAATGGAGATGTTCGATTATTCTACTTAAACAACGCAACAGCGTGGAACCAAGGTGGAGTAAATTTAAAATTTGACAATCAAAAATACAATGGAGAGATAAATGTTCATTTAGGAAAGGTTCCTGATCATGTAGATTTAATTTACACACTAAAAGGACAAAGTACACCTACCACAACTAATTTTACTAAAGGTTTTACATGGAAACATAATGGAGGCAGTGAATTAAAAACAATCAATGCTTCTATATTGGATACTGGCGGAGATTATATACTATATAAATCAATGCTTGAGCCAGGCACAGAAGTTATTGCAAAAGCTTATTCTAAAACTGGAGAAGTAAGAGAATCTTCTATAAAGTATGATGCATTTATAAAATCTTCTGAAAGATACGAGGATTTAGTAATTACTGACAATTCTGATGTACTAAGCTCACTTGTAATAAATAAGTCAGTATTAGTACCATATCAACAAGTTTATACTAATGATTACACACAAGGACAAGATGACTTCTACAAGAACGTTGTTGTTCAACCAGCTAATGTAACTGCGTTTAATACAAAGACGACTCAACTTGTAGGTTACGCTTCATATGATGGCGGGCCGGTTAGAATGAGATTCTTACCTAATACAGCAAAAACATATCTTGGAAATGTAGACGCAACAGCAAGTGAGAGAGATAATGACGGATTTATAACTGATCCAAAGACTTCAAAAGTTACAGTTGGCAATAAGGAATACGACAAATATGAATACACAGTAAATATTGCTGATATGGTAGACTCAAGTGACAATACAACAATAATACCTGAAGCAGATAAAACATTAAAGAAAGATATGAGAATTATTGTTAACAACTCAGATGGTTCATCAATACCTTCAGACTGGTATGAAACAAGAGTTAGAACAAGAGTCCTATTTGACCTTAATAAAGATATGGACTTTAATGTAGACAATGGTATTACAGACAGTATAGTAAAGGTTGTACCGGATAATCAAAAGTTCTTAGACGAAGATAATTATACGGCAAATGGATTTAGCACTACATCTGGGGCATATCTAAAAGATATGGACGGAAATGATTTAACAGGAAACGATCTTGAATTAAGAAAGTGGCCTGAAAAACCGGCTAATATAACAGTAGATGGAATTGATAAACAATTCTTAGGCTGGTCTACAAAACAAGTTACAGAAGAGGAATTTGCAAATCTTGCAACTTTAACAGATGTTAACCAATGGGCTACAGCAGCTACAACAGGTTATAAGGTAACAGAAAATTCACCGTTTGATTCTCATCAAGTTTTATATGCAGTTTATGGACAAGGTTATTCAGCAGTATTTAACCCAGAACAAAAATACGATGAAGCTACAGATAAACAATATATCGAAGCAAAATTAAAAGATGGTGAAACACAACCAACAGATGCAACTTATAAACTTGTTAAGAAGAATGATGACGGAACTTATACACCAGTAGAAAATTTAACATCAACAGAAGTAAATGGAAAAACTGTATTTGATATAACAGATTTAACAAGTGATAAATTCGATCCAAATGCAGACTACTACATCGAAACAACAGAAAGTGGAAAGACACCATCTTACTCAGATAAGCCTATTAAGATTGACAAGCAAGCACCTGTAGAATCCACAACTCAGGGAGAAGAATTAAAAGCTACTCCAGACCTATTTAAATATATGGTAAAGATAACTGGTAAAGCGAAAGATGCAGATCATAAGATTTTGAAAGCAACAGTTGAAGCAAATGGAAAAACTGTTGCAGTTAACGCAACAAAAGATGATACAAACTTCACTATTGAATTAAACGACGATACCTTAAAACAATTGGGAGAGGCTAAATCTTATAAGGTAACTATCTATGACATCATGGGCAACAAGCTTGAAAAAACTCTAGAAGTAGCAAAAGTTGATCAAGAACTTGAACTAAGACTTGATGAATTAAGAGCTGGTAAAAGTGAAATTTTCTTAAAATCTAAAACAGGTGCAGAACTAACCATCAGAGTTATTAGAAATAAAAAACCAATAACTTTAGATAAGGTTGCAGCAACTAGTGATGAAGCCGAAACAATCACCCTAAAACAAGGTGGAGCAGAATTTAAACTTGAAAAAGGTGATAGAATCATCATAGACGCAAAATTAACAGGTTACAAAGACGCAAGGATATTGAAACCAGTTAGATAAAATTGCTAAAAATTAAGAAGTGAAGTAGTAAAGTAAGAAAAATTAAGGAGGCAACAATGCATTCTAAAAAAAGAATTCTTTCATTTATACTTGCACTTGTTATGATACTTGGAACATTTAATCCTGTTTTCGCAGCAGGATTAAATGCTAAACTAAGTCATAGCGAAAAGACAGTAGAAATAGAAGGAAAAAATGAAGATGGAAAACTTGTTTTCCATTTAGGCGACAATACCAGAAAAAGTAAAACATTAGATTCAGGATTGGAAATATCTGGATTTAAAGCCACAGCTCAAAGATCTCCACAAGGTGATCCTGAGGATACTGGTGACCCTGGCTACAGCAAAAATAAAGTAAAGGCTGTAATACACCTTTCGGGATTAAATGGGCAAGCATTTCCATTTAGCACAATATTTCCAAATGGTATGACAATTAGCGTAACAACACTTGATCCAGAAACTTTCGAAGAAAAGACTGTTACAAAAACAATTACCAATGGTACAGACGGAACCGAAGTTGACTTTGGAGAATTTAGCCAAGATGAAGTATCAATGATGTCCTTAGATGGATTTACTGGCAATGTAACTGGTAAAATTGTTTCAAGTACTACTAATGGCACAGGTGGACAATTAGGAACTACAACCTATGAAATATATCTTTATCAATATGCAAATACAGATGTAAAAGTAAATACTGTTGACAAAGATGGAATAGCAGTAAGCAACCCACCAGCAACCATTGGCGGAAAAATAAAAGTAACAGCAGGAGACCAAAGCAAAGAAATAGAAATTCCATCTGGTAGTGATGCAACAGAAACATTTCCAGCTAAAGATATAAATTCGACAAATGTTTCAAACTATCAAAGTACACCATCATTTGAAGTTACAGGTACAGAAAATGGCGTATTGGTGGATAAAACAGCAAATAAAGTTTATATACCAACAATTGGAACACCAGATCAAAATGGAATCGAGCCAACAGAAATAACATTCACAGAAAAACCATTAGTTACTACAGATGATATGTCCGGAGATACAGACTATGTAAAAGTAACATTCGCACAAGGCGACCACGGAACAATCGCAGCAGATGCTACAAAAGAATATTATGTTTTCAAAGGTGTGACAATGGCTTCTACCTTAACCGCACCAGCAGTAACAGCAAATACAGGTTGGACACACAATGGTTGGAATCCTGCCTTAGCAACAAAATATGACGAAGGAAAAACACACGTTGCACAATATAATAAGAATGTCATTGGACCAGTAGATCCAGGCGTAACACCAAACCCAGATGCAAAACTATATTGGACAGTAACATTTAAATCAGCCGATACAGCAACTGGAAC